>CAZJRY010000003.1:0-75978 GCA_964548625.1 uncultured Mediterraneibacter sp. | reverse complement strand
TACCTTTGGGTGTCAGATGAACGCCCGCGATTCTGAGAAGCTCTCCGGTATCCTGGAGCAGATCGGGTATGTCGAAGGATCCGAAGAGGAGAAGGCGGACTTTGTTATCTACAATACATGCACCGTGCGTGAGAACGCGAACCAGCGGGTCTACGGGAGGCTGGGACAGCTTGGACATATCAAGAGAACGAATCCGCATATGATGATCGCGCTCTGCGGCTGCATGATGCAGGAACCCCATGCCGTGGAGAAGCTAAAGACAAGCTACCGCTTCGTCGATCTGATCTTTGGCACGCATAATATCTATAAGTTCGCGGAGCTTCTGGCAACCCGCATGGAGTCCGGCAGGACGGTCATCGACATCTGGAAGGATACAGACAAGATTGTCGAGGATCTTCCGACAGAGCGGAAGTATCCGTTTAAGTCCGGTGTAAACATCATGTTCGGCTGCAATAATTTCTGCAGTTACTGTATCGTGCCATATGTGCGCGGGAGAGAGAGAAGCCGTGATCCGAAAGCGATCATACGTGAGATCGAGCGTCTTGTGGCGGACGGTGTCGTTGAAGTCATGCTTTTGGGTCAGAATGTCAATTCCTACGGAAAGACACTGGATCAGCCGGTCACATTTGCCGGACTGTTGCAGGAAATTGAGAAAATCGAAGGACTGGAACGTATCCGTTTCATGACCTCTCATCCCAAGGATCTCTCAGACGAACTGATCCGGGTCATGGCGGAGTCAAAAAAAATCTGCCGTCATCTGCACCTGCCGGTGCAGTCGGGCAGTTCCGGGATCCTGAAGAAAATGAACCGCCGCTATACGAAAGAAGGCTATCTTGATCTTGTAAACCGCATTAAAACCGCAATACCGGATATCTCTCTGACCACAGATATTATCGTGGGTTTTCCGGGCGAGACAGAAGAAGATTTTCAGGAGACTCTGGATGTGGTAAGAAAAGTACGCTATGACAGCGCGTTTACGTTTATCTATTCAAAACGTACAGGGACTCCTGCCGCCGTACTGGAAGATCAGGTGCCGGAAGATATCGTAAAAGAGCGGTTTGGCAGGCTGCTCAAAGAAGTGCAGGATATCTCCGCGGAAGTGTGTGCCGTTCACGAGGGAACTGTGCAGACTGTTCTGGCAGAATCTGTAAACGATCATGACAGCAGTCTGGTGACGGGCCGGCTCGGCAATAATCTGCTTGTCCATTTCCCCGGGGACGCTTCCATGATCGGTAAATTTTATCAGGTGCGTCTGAAAGAATGCAGGGGATTCTATTATATCGGAGAACTGATAAGATAAATATAAATTTCCACTCATATTTTTATCAGGTCCACATATATTGTGTAAAGAGGTGGACAAGATGGAAAGAAGTGATAGAAGCCGGAGGCAAAACAGGAACGAACAGATATTAAGTATTCTGGCAAAGAGTGTCAGAAAGATCATACAGGAAGATACAGGAGATCTTGACGGTCTGCAGGAGATAAGGATGCGGACAGGACAGCCGATAAGGATCGTGTGCCGAAGCGGGGAGAGGATTCTTCCGTCCGCGGCGAATCCGCATATTATTACGAAAGAAGAGATGAGGGAGACAATGGACTATATCAGCCATTACTCCCTCTATGCATATGAGAACGAATTGCGGCAGGGATTTTTGACGATCGAAGGAGGACACAGAGTGGGAGTGGCCGGAAAAGTGATCATGGAAAAAGAGAAAGTAAAAAACATTCAGTACATATCATCCGTCAATATCAGGATATCGCATGAAGTGATCGGATGCGCTGACAGGCTTCTCCCGCATATCGTAAGAAACAAACAGGTATGCCATACTCTGATCATATCGCCGCCGGGCTGCGGCAAGACTACCCTTATCAGGGATCTGATCCGGCAGATATCGGATGGAAATCAGCATGTAAAAGGCTGTTCCGTAGGCGTGGTTGACGAACGCTCTGAACTGGGAGGATGCCATCTGGGAGTTGTTCAGAATCATCTCGGCTCGAGAACGGACATTCTGGACTGCTGTCCCAAGGCCGAAGGAATGATCATGCTGATCCGCTCGATGACGCCCCGGGTGATCGCAGTAGATGAGATCGGAACAAGTGAAGATATCCATGCTGTGGAATACGCTATGCAGTGCGGATGCAAGCTGATCGCGAGCGTACATGGTCTTGATATGGATGAGGCTCAGAAGAAACCGGTGCTCGGCGAGCTGATCCGCCGCAGGATGTTTGAACGGTATGTGGTACTCGGAAACGGGGTACATCCGGGTGAGATCCGGGGAATATATGACGAGCGGGGGAGTGTGCTGTGCAGAGAATAATAGGGGGGATTCTGATCCTTGCCGCGACAACCGGAGCCGGATATGTTTACTGCAGAGAGCTGAAAGCATATCTGGCAAGGATACAGTATCTGCGATATGTTTTCAGTCTGATCAAAGGAGAAATCGCATATTCACACGCGCCGCTGCACGAAGTCTTTTCCGAGGTGGGAAGACGGGTGAGAAAGCCGTACCGCACATGGCTTCTGGAGACAGCCCGGGCAGTGGAGATGCGGGAAGAGACCGGATTCGCGAGAGCGTGGAACCGATGTGTCGATAAATATCTGAAACCGCTGGAATTAAAGCAGGATCACTCTGCTCTTGTAAAAGAGCCGGGTACATTTCTGGGCAGTCTTGAGCGGGATACTCTGGATCATACACTCCAGATGTACCTGAATCGTATGGATCTGGAAATCGAGAAGCTCAGGGATAATCTGACGGCAAAAACGCGGATCGGCGGATGTCTGGGGGTGATGGGCGGACTTTTCCTTATCGTGGTCCTGATCTGAGATGGGAGGAGACATGGATATAAATCTGATTTTTCGAATAGCGGCGGTCGGCATACTTGTATCGATCCTCAGTCAGGTACTCAAACACAGCGGTCGGGAAGAGCAGGCGTTTCTGGCGAGTCTGGCAGGTCTGATCCTTGTGCTTTCGTGGGTCCTCCCGTACATCTATGATCTGTTTCAGACGATCCGGCGGCTTTTTGCGCTTTAGAAGCATTTTTGATGTTTTTTCGGAGAACAGGAGGGATAACAATGAGCATGATACAGGCGGGGATCATCGGAGTGATCGGCACGGTCCTTGCGATACAGATGAAAGCAGGAAAGCCCGAGTATGGCATTTATGTCTGCGCTGCAACGGGAGTGATCCTTTTTTCACTCATTGTGGACAGACTCGGCGTATTTGTCAGTACACTGGAGCAGATCACATCTTATATCAGTCTGGATACGGGATATCTGTCGACGATGTTCAAGATGATCGGAATCACCTATATCGCGGAATTCTCATCAGGCATCTGCAAAGACGCGGGCTATCAGACTCTTGCGGGGCAGATCGAGATCTTCGCTAAGCTTACGATCCTCGTGCTCGGGCTGCCGGTGCTTCTCGCGCTCCTCCAGACGATACAGGAGTTTCTGTCGTGAGGGGAAGAAAGGGCAGGTTTCTGTTTACAATATTACTTGTGCTGATCGTATTCGGGCTGGGAACGAAGATCGTAGAAGCGGCAGAAGATACGGATACGGATGCCGTACAGGAAGACATCCGCGACGCATTGCTCTCGGAATTTGATTTTGACGAGATTGAGGAAAGTCTGAACGAGATGTTCCCGCGGGAGAAGATCACATTCAGTGAAGTTATCTCTTCGCTTATGTCAGGAGATATGTCGGAGACGCTCCGTATGTTCTTGAGGTTTCTGACAGATCAGATATCGTATGAGTTTGATTATAATCGGAAAAATCTTGTATATATACTGCTGGTAGCGCTTACGGCCGCAGTATTCACCAGTTTTGCGGGCGCGTTTAAGAGCCGGCAGATATCGGATATGAGTTTCTATGTTATGTATATGCTTCTGATCACACTGTGCCTGACTTCATTCCGTACATCAGCCGAAGGGCTGGAAGAGAGGCTTGACTCCCTGATCGATTTTATGAGGGTACTGTGTCCGAGCTATTTTCTTGCCGTGGCATTTGCTTCAGGGAGCGTGACGGCCCTCTTTTTTTATAATGTGATCCTTTTCCTGATATATATAGTGGAACTGGTGATCGTACGTTTTCTGCTTCCGCTTGTCAATATTTATATCATGGTGCGCGTGCTCGGAAATCTGACAGGAGAGGATTTCCTTTCAGAGTTTGCCGGTCTGATCAAAAAGGCTGTGTCATGGACCCTGAAGACGCTGCTTGTCTGTGTGATCAGCGTCAACGTGGTTCAGGGACTGCTGGCGCCGGCCATTGACGCGGTGAAGAGAAGCGCTCTTACACGCACCGCAGAGGCTCTGCCATGGGTCGGCAATGCAGTCGGAGGGATCACCGAGGTCGTGCTTGGGACAGCGGTCCTGATCAAGAACGGGATCGGTATGGCCGGCGCCGTGATCTCTGTTGCCATCTGTGCCGTGCCGATCATTCAGATGCTTATCATGGCGTTCATGTATAAACTGGCTGCCGCGCTTGTGCAGCCTGTATCAGATAAAAGGATCACTACGTGCATCAGCGGGATCAGTGAAGGGTATGAGATCATGGTGAAAGTGATTTTTACAGCCGGACTGCTTTTTATGCTGACGATCGCGATCGTTGCCGCTTCCACTTCCTGACTGAAAGGAGCAGAGTCTTATGTTTCAACAGATTTACAGATGGATACAGAATATTACAGTATATCTGATCGTTGCGGCCGCAGTGATGCACGCTGTACCGGGAAAAGATTATGCGAAGTATATCCGCTTCTTCTCCGGACTGATTCTCATCCTTCTTCTGGCCACGCCGGTCCTCAGCCTGACAGGAATGAAGGAACGTTTCGAAGCGCTTTACAATAACAATGAATATGAACTGGAAAAACAGGAGATCGAAAGAGCGGAAGAAATTTATGAAGAATCGGTTCTTTCGGATTATCTTCAGACGGAAAATGAGACCGGACAAGAAGATGAAGAGTATGAAAACAGCCGTATTGAGGTGGGGGAGATAGAGATTGGGGAATAATAAATGGATAGAATTGCTGCGGAATCTCCGGTCAGAGGAAAGGCTGCCTAAGAAAAATCACCTCGTGATCCTGTTCCTTGTGGGAATGCTTCTCTTTGTCTCGGTGTTCCCTTTCACGACGTCAGACCGGTCAGACGATGATACAGCCGAAAGCGATTCCGCATCTGCTGCGGAGACAGTCACAACTCTGGGCGAGTATGAGAGTTATCTGGAGGAGAAGACGGCAGACGTATTAATGCAGGTGGACGGCGTGGGAAATGTAACAGTTATGATCACGCTGAAATCCGGAAGCGAGAAGATTGTCGAAAAAGATCAGTCCGGATCTTCCCAGACGACAGAAGAGACAGACAGCGAGGGCGGCACCCGGACGGTAGAGGAGAGCGCCTCAGACAAGACGAGTATATATGAGCAGGACTCCGACGGCTCGACTACCCCTTATGTGAGCAAGGAACTGGCGCCGGAAATCGAAGGCGTAGTGGTGATAGCGGACGGCGGCGGAGACGCGGTTGTAGCCCGGAATATTACAGAAGCAGTTCAGGCATTATTCGATGTGGATGCGCATAAGATAAAAATAATGAAACGGGCTTGATACATAAAAGGAGGATGGAGAAAGTGAAACGATTATTGAAAAAAAACCAGATCATCATCGCGACTCTCGCGGTTATGATCGCGATTGCCGGATATCTGAACTATTCCGGCGTCCTGTTCGGGGAAAATGAGGACAGCACCACAGAGGCAAATGCGGATCTCGCGAATCAGGAGCTTCTGGATATTTCGGAGGACGACATCGAGAGTTCCACTGAGGATATTGAGAGCAATGATTCGGATGTGGAGGGTACGCCCGGCGAGGCGGTACTCACAAGCGGCACCGCGGAGGCGACAGTGGCTCAGGCAAAAGTGACAAGAGAACAGGTGCGGGCAGAAAACAAAGAGACGCTTCAGGCCATCATCGACAATACAAATTTAAGCGACGAAGAGAAGCAGGACGCAGTAGACCAGCTGGTCAGGATCACGGAAATAGCCGAACAGGAAGCGGCGATAGAGACCTTGATGGCAGCGAAAGGATTCTCTGAAGCCGTGGTCAGTCTGGATGATGATTCCGCCGACGTCGTCGTAAAGGCGGATGAGCTGACCGATGCAAACCGTGCACAGATCGAAGATATTGTAACGAGAAAGACGGATATTGATCCGGAGAACATCGTGATCACACCGATCTATGAATAAAGCGGGTATGAATAAAACGGATTTATGAATGGTTGAAGTATCTGATCAGATATGCTAAACTGGATAAGCATGCCCGGAGCCTGTCTCCGGGAACTTCACAGAGCGCCGGTCTTACCACCGGCGCTGATGCCGCACTGGAAAACACACAGATGCATATAATTAAAGACCGTGATACACGGGTATACCTTAAGAAAAGGAGTTAGTATGTCTGATATCAGAAGCGAAATAAAGAAGAGAAGAACATTTGCCATTATCTCTCACCCGGACGCGGGCAAGACGACGCTCACAGAGAAGTTCCTTCTCTACGGCGGGGTCATCAATACGGCAGGCTCGGTAAAAGGCAAGGCAACGGCAAAACACGCGGTTTCCGACTGGATGGAAATCGAGAAAGAGAGAGGTATCTCCGTGACCTCTTCTGTTCTGCAGTTTAATTATGACGGGTATTGCATCAATATTTTGGACACGCCCGGACATCAGGATTTCTCGGAAGATACCTACCGTACGCTGATGGCTGCCGATTCGGCGGTCATGGTGATCGACGCGTCCAAGGGCGTTGAGGCACAGACAAGGAAACTGTTCAAGGTATGCGCTATGAGGCATATTCCGATCTTCACTTTCATCAATAAAATGGACAGGGACGCGAAAGATACGTTTGACCTGCTGGATGATATCGAGAAAGAGCTGGGGATTCCGACCTGCCCGGTCAACTGGCCGATAGGTTCGGGAAAGGCGTTTAAAGGGGTCTATGACCGCGGGGAGAGAGAAGTAGACCTGTTCTCTGACACAAGAAAAGGTACTTCCACTGGCGAGGTGAAGAAAGTCTCTGTCAGTGATCCGGAGGTTGACCGGCTGATCGGTACCGGCGCAAAGGCCGCGCTGGAAGATGAAATCGAACTGCTGGACGGGGCATCCGCCGAATTTGATCAGGAGCTTGTAGACAAAGGTCAGCTCTCACCGGTATTTTTCGGTTCGGCCCTGACAAATTTCGGCGTGGAGACTTTCCTGAAGCATTTCCTCGCCATGACTACACCGCCGCTTCCGCGCATGTCCGACCACGGAGCCATCGATCCGATGTCAGAAGATGACTTCTCAGCGTTCGTCTTTAAGATACAGGCAAATATGAACAAGGCGCACAGGGACAGGATTGCCTTTATGCGTATCTGTTCCGGCGAGTTTGACGCCGGAATGACAGTTCACCATGTGCAGGGCGGTAAAGACGTGAGACTTTCGCAGCCTCAGCAGATGATAGCGAGCGAAAGAAAGATCATCGATAAAGCATATGCCGGTGACGTCATCGGCGTCTTTGATCCCGGTATCTTCTCTATCGGAGATACGCTGAGTTCTTCGAAAGAAAAGTTTGCCTTCGAGGGGATCCCTACATTTGCGCCCGAACATTTCGCGAGAGTGCGTCAGGTGGATACGATGAAGCGGAAGCAGTTTGTAAAGGGAATCCATCAGATTGCACAGGAGGGCGCGATCCAGATCTTCCAGGAATATAATACCGGAATGGAGGAGATCATCGTCGGAGTAGTAGGCGTGCTGCAGTTCGACGTACTGAAATACAGACTGAAAAATGAATATAATGTAGAGATCATCCTTGAAAATCTCCCGTATGAGCATATCCGCTGGATCGAAAATGAGAATATCGATCTTGAGAATGTCAGCGGAACTTCGGATATGAAGAAGATAAAAGACTTAAAAGACCGTCCGCTGCTCCTGTTTATCCATGAGTGGAGCATCCGCATGACGCAGGAACGCAACAAGGACCTCATACTCTCCGAATTCGGGCGTCGGTAAAGTTTTTTCTTTGCAAATGATAGGATATTTGCTATAATGAAAAAAGAGATCAGACAAAACGGGAGGTTTTGAATATGGCTAAGGACGAAAAGAACACTTATACGATACAGAACGAGACAAGCCATGGCGAAGTGAAGATTGCCGATGAGGTGGTCGCGATCATCGCGGCTCTGGCTGCCACAGAAGTCGAAGGAGTTGCTTCCATGGCCGGCAATATCACCAATGAGGTGATCGGAAAACTCGGGATCAGGAATCTTTCAAAAGGAGTAAAAGTAGATGTCCTTGAGGGCGTAGTGACAGTATCTCTCGCGCTTAACATCAAATATAATTACAGCATTGTCGATGTGACCGGAAAGGTTCAGGAGAAAGTGAAAAACGCCGTTGAAAATATGACAGGCCTGGAGGTGGCTGATGTCAATATTAAAGTTGCCGGAGTCGAGATGGAGAAACAGGACTGATCCGTTTTGGGTGTTATTGCAAATTATGCAGCCTGTGTTGTATAATAGAGGATGTCGCAAGACATCCTCTTTCTATAGTTAAGACCGAAGGAGAAATTTATTATGACAAGATCAGAACTGAGAGAGCATGTATTCAAGATGCTTTTCCAGATTGAATTTAACGATGAAGCGGAGATGCCGGAGCATCTGAAGTATTATTTTGAGACTATCCCAAATGCCAGTGAGAAAGACAAAGGCGATATGCAGAGAAAATACGAGGGCGTGATCTCTCATGTGGAAGAGATAGACCGCCTGCTCAACGATACGTCAAAGGGCTGGAGGACATCCAGGATGAACAAGGTGGATCTTACGATCCTGCGTCTTGCCGTTTATGAGATGAAATGGGATGAGGAAGTGCCGGAAGGCGTCGCTATCAACGAAGCTGTGGAACTGGCGAAAAAATTCGGCGGAGACAGCAGCTCATCCTTTGTCAACGGCGTGCTCGGAAAAGCAGCGAAACAGGAGTTCTGAAAATGAAAAATGTCTACACGGTAAGGCAGGTCAATTCCTACATCAAAAATATGTTTGCTCAGGACTTTATGCTGAACCGGATCTATGTCAGGGGCGAAGTTTCCAACTGTAAATATCATACATCAGGACATATATATTTTTCATTAAAGGACGAGTCCGGCACGATCGCCTGCGTTATGTTCGCGGGCTGCAGGCGGGGGCTTTCTTTCCGGCTGAGAGAAGGCCGGCAGGTGGTCGCGCTCGGCTCGGTCAGTATATATGAGAGGAGCGGACAGTACCAGCTTTATGTGAGGGAAATCATACAGGACGGCGCCGGAGCGCTGTACGAGAAGTTTGAGGCGCTGAAAAAAGAGCTTTCCGAGATGGGAATGTTCGCGGAGGAATACAAGCAGCCGGTCCCGGGATATATCCGTACGCTGGGCGTTGTCACAGCGCCGACGGGCGCCGCCGTCCGGGATATCATCAATATCGTCAGACGCCGTAATCCATACGTACAGATCATTTTATATCCCGCGCAGGTGCAGGGCGAGGGGGCGGCGGAAAGTATCGTCTGGGGAATCCGCGCGCTCGAGAAGAAGAAAGTGGATGTCATGATCGTCGGACGCGGCGGAGGAAGTATCGAAGATCTCTGGGCGTTTAATGAGGAAATTGTCGCCAGAGCGATCTTTGAGTGCAGCATACCGGTTATTTCCGCGGTCGGTCACGAGACAGATACTACGATCGCTGATTATACAGCGGATCTTCGCGCGCCGACACCATCAGCGGCCGCGGAACTTGCTGTCTATGACTACAGGGAAGCGAAAGAACGGATGCGTGCATATCAGGAAACCATGCAAAGGCAGATTACTTCGAAGCTCTCGGAGAAACGTTTCCTGCTTGAGCAGCTTCGGATACGGCTCGATCACGCGCATCCCGGACAGAAGTTGAATGAGAGCAGGCAGTATGCCGCGGACATGGAGACACGTATCAGACTTCTGATGGACAGCCGCCTTGACAGGGAAAAACACAGACTGGCTCTGTGCGCGGAAAAGCTGAAAGGATTGTCGCCCTTGGAGAAACTCTGTCACGGCTATTCCTACATACGGACAAAAAGCGGGGAAAATATCCGGAGTATCCGCCAGGTCAGCGATGGGACGGAACTGGAGATTTTTGTCAGTGACGGCAGGATACACGCACTGGTCGCGGGAACCGGAGAAAAAATCGGACAGCAGAAGAAGGAGGACGCGAAGTGAGCGATACTTCGAATAAAATAACACAACCTGTATCTGAAGACGCAGGGAAAACAGATGAGAGAGAAAATCTGGAAGAGATGTTTCAGCAGCTCGAGGATGTGATCAGGAAGATGGAGGACAGTGACGTGACACTGGAGCAGTCCTTTGACCTGTATAACAGAGGAATAAATATATTAAAGGAATGCAGCCGGACAATCGATGAAGTAGAGAAGAAAGTCCTTGTGCTGGATGAAGATGGAGAAACTCATGAATTTTAAAGTGGAATATCAAAAAAGGATCGAAGCGGTCAATGAGATATTACGGAAATATCTGCCCGGGTGTAACGGATATCAGAAAGTGATCACAGAAGCCATGGAGTACAGCCTGATGGCGGGCGGGAAACGTCTCCGTCCCATGCTGATGCGCGAATCTTTTGAGCTGTTCGGCGGAACAGGCAGGCTGATCGAGCCGTTTATGGCCGCCATCGAAATGATCCACACCTATTCGTTGGTACATGATGATCTTCCGGCAATGGATAATGACGATTACCGCCGCGGAAGAAAGACGACTCATGTAGTCTATGGCGAGGATATGGGAATCCTTACAGGGGACGCTCTCCTGAATTACGCGTTTGAGACGGTATGTTCAGCTTTTGAACAGGGACCTGAAAACAGTCTCCTGATCGGCCGCGCGATGAAGATTCTCGCGGACAAATCCGGGATCTACGGAATGATCGGCGGTCAGACTGTGGATGTCAGGGAGTCCGGACAGAATATAACAGGCGATATGCTTGACTTCATCTACCGCCTTAAGACAGGGGCGCTTATTGAAGCTTCTGTTATGATCGGAGCCGTACTCGCGGGCGCGTCTGACGGGGAAATCCTAAAGATGGAAGCGATCGCCGGAAAAGTGGGGATGGCATTCCAGATCCAGGATGACATTCTGGATGTTACCAGCACCACAGAGGCGCTCGGCAAACCGGTACACAGCGATGAAAAAAACGAAAAGACTACCTATGTGACATTAAAAGGCATAGAGGAAGCCGGAAAAGAAGTGGAGCGTCTGACATCGGAGGCGCTTGAAGAGCTGAACGGGCTCGGAGGGAAAAATATATTTCTGGAAAGTCTGCTGAAATGGCTTGTATACAGGGAGAAATAAACGGGAAAGGCAAGGGGGATCGTTATGATACTTGAAATGATCCGGCAGGCAAATGATATAAAAAAACTAAACGGTGAACAGCTCAGGCTTCTCGCAGATGAGATCCGTCGGTTCCTGATCGAGAAGATCAGCACGACCGGCGGTCATCTGGCTTCCAATCTGGGAGTCGTCGAGCTTACGATGGCGCTGCATCTGACGCTTGATTTCCCTGAAGACAAACTGATATGGGACGTGGGACATCAGTCTTATACGCACAAACTTCTCACGGGACGGAGAGACGGATTTGACAGCCTCCGAAAATACGGCGGCATGAGCGGATTCCCGAAGAGAAAGGAAAGCGACTGTGATGCCTTCGATACCGGACACAGCTCCACATCCATATCCGCCGGCCTCGGTTATGTGGCCGCAAGGGAACTGAAAGGTGAAGACCACAAAGTTGTCGCGGTGATCGGCGACGGTTCTCTGACAGGAGGTATGGCGTACGAAGCGCTCAATAATGCCTCAAGACTGAAAAGTAATTTTATCATTGTCCTCAATGACAACAATATGTCGATATCAGAGAATGTGGGCGGCATGTCCAGATATCTGAACGGAATCCGGACCGCGCAGGCATATGCGGATATTAAAAGGGGTGTAGAAGATACATTAAAGAAAATACCGGGGAAAGGCGACCGGATCGTCAGTCAGATCCGAAGAACCAAAAGCGGTATTAAACAGCTCTTTGTACCGGGGATGTTTTTTGAGGATATGGATATCACCTATCTGGGTCCGGTGGACGGACACGATATCCGTAAACTTGTAAAAGTATTAAACGAGGCAAAACGGGTAGAACATGCGGTACTCGTACATGTGATCACAAAAAAGGGAAAAGGATATCCGCCGGCAGAGGAGAATCCTGCTAAATTTCACGGCACAGGTCCTTTTTATATAGAGACAGGCGAGCCGAAAGAGACAGGCGCCGCGGACAGTTATACACAGGTTTTTTCGAAAGTACTGACAGATATTGCGAAAAAAGATGATAAAGTCGTCGCGATCACCGCTGCCATGGCGGACGGCACAGGCCTTTCCATGTTCGCGAAACATTTTCCGAACCGTTTCTTCGATGTGGGGATTGCCGAAGAACATGCCATGACATTTGCAGCGGGACTTGCGGCGGGCGGTATGAAGCCGGTGTTTGCCGTTTACTCATCTTTCCTGCAGAGAGCATATGACCAGACACTTCATGATGTCTGTCTCCAGAACCTTCCGGTTGTGATCGCTGTGGACCGGGCAGGGCTTGTGGGGAGTGACGGCGAGACTCATCAGGGAGTCTTTGACCTGTCCTTCCTGTCCACGATCCCGAACCTGACGGTCATCTCTCCGAAAAACCGCTGGGAGATGGCGGACATGCTGCGCTTTGCCGTGGACTTCCGGTATCCGATTGCAATACGGTATCCTCGCGGCAGCGCCTATGAGGGAATGAGGGAATTCAGAGCGCCGGTTGAATACGGAAAAAGCGAGATCCTCTATGAAGAGGAGGATATTGCCATTATTTTCGTAGGCCATATGTCGGAACTCGCGGACCGTGTCAGACGGAAAATCAAAGAAACAGGTTACAACTGCAGCCTGATCAACGCAAGGTTTGTGAAGCCGCTCGACAGGGAGATGCTTGAATATCTTGCAAAGGATCACCGTCTGTTCGTAACGATCGAGGAGAACGTGCTCACAGGCGGATTCGGAGAGCAGGTCATGGATTATGTATCTTCCTCCGGATTGAACGTACATGTCCGCAATATCGGAATATCCGACGATTATGTGGAGCATGGCAATGTGGAACTGCTCAGAAAAGAGGTCGGTCTGGATCGCGATACGATCGTAAAACAGACACTCTCAGATTATTTGACGATAAAGGACAGATAATTTATGAAAGAACGTTTGGATGTATTGCTTATAAAGAGAAATCTTGCCGAGTCGAGGGAAAAGGCAAAGGCTGTTATCATGTCCGGAAATGTGTTCGTTAACGGTCAGCGCGAGGACAAGGCGGGGAGTACATTTTCACCGGAAGTATTTATCGAAGTACACGGGCATACACTCCCGTATGTGAGCCGTGGAGGACTTAAACTGGAGAAAGCTCTGGCAAATTTCGACGCGGATGTGAAAGATAAAGTATGTACCGATGTCGGATCTTCTACCGGAGGATTTACAGACTGTATGCTGCAGAACGGAGCGAAGAAAGTGTATGCCATAGACGTGGGCCGGGGCCAGCTGGACTGGAAACTGAGGAATGACCCGAGAGTCGTCTGCATGGAAAAGACAAACATCCGTTATGTTACGCCTGATGATATCGGTGAACCTGTCGATTTTTCTTCAATCGACGTCTCGTTTATCTCGCTGACAAAAGTACTCGTGCCGATCCGAGATTATCTGAGGGACGGCGGGGAGATCGTGGCGCTGATCAAGCCCCAGTTCGAAGCCGGCCGGGAAAAAGTGGGAAAGAAAGGCGTTGTCAGGGAGAAGAGCACCCATCTGGAGGTGATCCGAAAGGTAATGGATCATGCCATGTCCATCGGGTTTGATCTTCTAGCTCTTGATTTTTCTCCCATCAAGGGACCGGAGGGAAATATCGAGTATCTGATCCATCTCAAAAAATGCCGGACGGATACAGGAAGAAATCACGGGGTCGATCCTGAAGCAGTCGCGGGAAAGGCATTTGAGACACTGGCAAAATAGAATGCGAGAGGTATGGGACTGGATGGACTGTTTTTATATTATCACAAACAAATTAAAGGATCCGGATTTTGCGGTGACGAATGAGATCAGGAGTTATATCGAAAGCAGAGGAAAGAAATGTTATGTCTCGGAAAAAGACAGTGAAGGTCATATCATTCCGGGAACTGTCCCCCCGGACGCCCGGTGCGGGCTTGTGCTCGGCGGAGACGGGACACTGATCAGAGCCGTCCGTGACCTGGGCACGCGCAGCCTGCCTCTTCTTGGAATTAATCTCGGCACTCTCGGGTATCTGACAGATGTGGAACTGAAGGATTTTAAGACGGCTCTGAACCGGCTTTTTGACGGAGAGCCGGATATTGAGGAACGGATGATGCTGGAGGGCTCCTTTTGCGGTTCGCAGACGGACACTGCCATGAATGATATTGTCCTCGCGAGAGAGGGAAAGGTAAGGATCGTCAGCTTTAATATCTATGTAAACGGAACGCTTCTTAATACCTATCACGCAGACGGAGTGATCCTGTCCACACCTACAGGAAGCACCGGTTATAATCTCTCCGCGGGCGGGCCGGTGGTGGAGCCGACGGCAGAGATGATCGTGGTCACTCCGATCTGTTCGCACGCGCTCAATACAAGCAGTGTGGTACTCTCAGCCGGAGATATTATCGAGGTGGAGATCTGTGAAGGGCGCTACGGCAGACAGGAGCAGGTGTCTCTGTGCTTTGACGGGGCGGAACAGACTACACTTGTAACAGGCGAAAGAGTCCGCATAAAGAAAGCGGAACAGACAGCAAGGCTCATCAGGCTCAACCGTGAGAGTTTTATGATAACAATGCGCAGAAAAATGAAAGGAAATTAGAAGATGAAAGTCAGCCGACATGCAAAAATCATTGAACTGATCAGCCAGTATGATATCGAGACACAGGAAGAACTGGCGGAATATCTGAATAACGCCGGATTCAAGGTAACTCAGGCAACGGTTTCGAGAGATATCCGCGATCTTAAGCTGACTAAAGTTTCAGTCAGCGGAGGAAGGCAGAAGTATGTTATCCACCGGCAGGAAGAACCTGAAATAAATGAAAAATATATCAGAGTACTTCGCGACGGCTATGTTTCAACAGACAAGGCGCAGAATATACTTGTGATCAAGACCGTGTCCGGAATGGCCATGGCTGTCGCCGCCGCGGTGGACGCCATGAAGTGGCATGAGGTTGTCGGATGTATTGCCGGTGATGATACGATCATGTGCGCGATACGTACCGCCGAGGACACGTCAGTCGTCATGGAGAAAATCCGGAGGATCATTTCAAAGGGAGTACAGGTGTAAATTATGTTGCAAAATCTTCATGTGAAAAATCTGGCGCTGATCGATGAATCGGAAGTGGATTTCGGACCGGGCCTGAATATCCTGACCGGCGAGACCGGCGCGGGCAAATCTATCCTTATGGGATCGGTGGGACTGGCCCTCGGCGGGAGATACAGTGCCGATATGCTGCGAAACGGAGCGGCAAGCGGACTTGTCGAGCTGACTTTTACTGTCGAAGACGACAAGATCAGGGAAAAGCTCAAAGCGATGGATATCATTCCCGAAGACGATATGATCACACTGAGCAGAAGACTTATGGAGGGGCGCAGTGTCAGCAGGATCAACGGAGAGACTGTCAGTATCGGAACACTCAGAGACGCGGCCGCCCTGCTGATCGACATCCACGGACAGCACGATAATCAGACTCTGCTCAACCGCAGAAATCATCTTGCTCTTCTGGATCTTTTCGCGGGAGAAGAGATACATCCGGTTAAGCGGAATATGTCCGAAGCTTACCGCGCATATCAGGAGATCGGCAGGCAGCTGGAAAAATTTTCGCTTGATGACGACAGCAGGAGAAGAGAGCTGTCTCTTGCCGAATTCGAAGTGAACGAAATTGAAAGCGCCTCCCTGTCTGAAGGAGAAGACGATGAGCTGGAAGAATTGTACCGGCGTATGTCAGAGAGCAGAAAGGTCAGGGAAGCCATTGCCGGGACCTATCAGTTCACTGCGGAGGACACGGCGGCGAACGCAAGCGACTGCTTAAGCAGGGCCATCCGTTCGTTTCAGGAAATATCGGATTTTGATGAGAGCGCCGTACAGCTTTACAGTCAGCTGCTGGACGCTGACAGTCTGCTCAATGACTTCAACCGCGGGCTTTCCGAATACGCGAAAAGTTTTGAGTTCTCCGAAGAAGAGTTTAACGAGACAGAGGAAAGGCTGAACCTGATCAACCATCTTAAAGCAAAATATGGAAAAACTGTAACCGATATCCTTACATACTGTGAGGAAAAAAAGCGAAAAATAGAAGAACTGAACGATTACGATGCTTTTATAAAGGACTTAGAAGAAAAGAAAGAAAAAGCGCTGAAAAATGTGGAAGCGGAATCGGAAAAACTGCATGAAATACGTACAAAATATGCCGCTGTCTTTTCCGATGAGATCAAAAAGCAGATGCGGGAGCTGAATTTCCTTGATACCCGGCTTGAGATGCGTATTTCGGATACCGGGCGTTACACCGCAAACGGACGGGATGAAGCGGAGTTTTATATTGCGCTGAATCCCGGTGAACCGCTCCGTTCATTGGCCGGTATCGCCTCGGGAGGCGAGCTTTCGAGAATTATGCTCGCGATAAAGACCGTGCTGGCTGACGAGGAAGATACCCCTACATTGATCTTCGACGAGATCGATGCGGGAATATCGGGCATCACCGCGGACAAAGTCGGAGAGAAGCTCCGCCTGATCGGGAAAAACCGTCAGGTGATATGTATTACACATCTGCCTCAGATCGCGGCAGCCGCAGACGTCCATTTCCTGATCGAAAAAAACGCGCGGGACAATTCCGTGGCCACACGGATCAGACGGCTCGACAGAGAATCTTCAGTAAGGGAACTGGCACGCATACTCGGCGGCTCCAAAGTTACGGAAAACATTCTGGAAGGCGCCAGAGAGATGAAAGAACTGGCAACGGGTGATAGATAATACCAGTGTGAAAAAAACAAAACCACGCATACTAAAAACGGATACGTCAGAGGGTATCCGTTTTTTTCATGGAAGCGGGGCTGTCCCACTTCTTTATATGATGAGGAAAGGGTGTGAAAGTATGTATGTAAGCCGGAAAAAATGGGCGTGCCGGACGGTGCTCTGGACTTTTTTATTTCTTTCCGGCGTTGTTGTATGGAATCAGGCTGAAGCATGGCAGGGGGATAATACTCTCCGGCAGACGGAAGCCAGCACGTCATCATCTGATAACAGTACTGTACTCTTAGGCGGTATGCCCGTAGGAATATATATGGAGACAGACGGTGTGCTGGTCCTGGATACAGAGACAATCGAAGGAACAGACGGAAATGAATACGAACCCGCGGCGGATATAGTTGAAGCAGGCGACTATATTACGGCAGTGAATCATCAGGAAATATCCGGGAAAGCAGACCTGCTTGATGCGGTCGGGCAGATAGACGGCAGCAATGTAGTTCTTACATTGCGCAGAGGAGAAGACACACTGGATATTGAGATCAGTCCCGTTGAATACGAAACCGGACAATACAGACTGGGAATATGGGTACGCGATAATGTCCAGGGGCTCGGGACAATCACCTTTCTCACAGGGCAGAGCAGATTCGGCGCGCTGGGCCACGGGATCAGCGACACGGATACAAATACGCTCATGACGATCGCGGGAGGACGGATCTATCGTACAAGCATTCAGGATATCACCAAGGGCTACAGCGGGTCACCCGGTACAATGGAGGGAATCATTGTATACAACAAATACAATATCCTCGGTACGGTTGATAAAAACACGGACGCGGGGATTTACGGAACGATCGACAAGATCGACGAACTTTTTGATGAACAGATCCCTATCGAAACAGCGTCAACGGATGAAATTGAAATCGGAGACGCCAAGATCCGATGTTATATTGACAATGAAATAAGTGAATACGATATCAGTGTGACGGATATCGACATGTCATCATCTGAAATCAATAAGGGACTTGTGATCCGGGTAACTGATCCGGAATTGCTTGAAAAGACAGGAGGGATCATCCAGGGAATGAGCGGAAGCCCGATCATTCAGAATGGAAAACTGATCGGCGCGGTGACACATGTGTTCGTACAGGATTCGACAATGGGATATGGTATATTCATAGAAAATATGCTGAATCAGGTCGAATCGTCTGATGTGTCGAAAATTGTGTCGAATTAGTGCTACAAAATATTCTTGATTCCGCATTTTCACGCGGATATAATAAGCAAGTGGCGTTTCAAGGAAGATTCTCGGATCTGAAGGAGAGGAGATAATGGAGCATTTGCGTGTGGCCATCGCTGATGATAATCAGAAGATACTGGACGTTCTTGACGAGATCATCAGCACGGATAAAGAGCTGGATCTGGTCGGAAAGGCCAAAAACGGCGAGGAAATGTGTCAGATCATCAAGGACAGAAAACCGGATGTTGTTCTTCTCGATCTGATCATGCCGAAAATGGACGGACTGACGGTGATGGAAAAAGTCGGACAGGACAGCACTATCGTCAAGCGTCCGTACTTTATTGTGATCACAGCGGTGGGTCAGGAAAAGATCACGGAAGACGCCTTTAACAAAGGTGCGAATTACTACGTTATGAAACCATTCAATAACAGGATGCTGCTTGAACGGATAAAATCCGTAAGAAACCTGTCAAGAAATCCTGAAAAAAAGAATGATGAAGATACGACAGAAAATACTCTGAACAGAGAAAATCTTGAGAGCCGTGTGACAAATATGCTCCATGAAATAGGAATACCTGCGCATATCAAAGGGTATCACTACCTGCGGGACGCGATCATAATGGCGGTTAATGACATGGATGTCCTAAACGCCATAACAAAGATACTTTATCCTACGGTGGCAAAGAAGTATCAGACGACTTCGAGCCGTGTGGAGCGGGCCATACGGCATGCCATCGAGGTGGCATGGGGGAGAGGGAAGCTTGACACTCTGGATGAACTTTTCGGATATACGGTAAGCACCGGGAAAGGAAAACCGACCAACTCGGAATTTATTGCCCTGATCGCGGATACGATCCAGCTCGAATACAGACACAGAAGCTGAATAAATCCTTTGCAATATGCGCGGAATAGGGTATAATAGCAAGTGATAAAATGCCTTTTAAGACGAGAAAAGGCAGAAAATGGAGGATCGTAATATGAAGAACATTTTGTTTGCCGCATCAGAGTGTGTTCCGTTTATCAAGACGGGAGGACTTGCCGATGTCGTAGGTTCACTCCCGAAGGATTTTGACAAAACGAAATATGATGTCCGTGTAGTAATCCCGAAATATACCTGCATGAAACAGGAATGGAAAGACAGGATGGAGTATGTCACTCATTTCTATATGGATATTGCCGGACAGGAGCAGTATGTGGGTGTATTAAAGATCGTACTCAATGATATCACATTTTATTTTATTGATAACGAACACTATTTCAGCGGATTTGCCCCGTATGACGGAGATCCGAAATGGGGCATTGAAAAGTTCGCTTTCTTTTCAAAAGCTGTCCTGAGTATCCTGCCTGTGATCGGATTCAGACCGGATCTCATCCACTGCCATGACTGGCAGACCGGACTGATCCCGGTATACCTTGATAACTTCAGATATATGGGTGAATACTATCGCGGCATCAAGACGATCATGACGATACATAACCTGAAATTCCAGGGCGTATGGGACACAAAGACGGTCAGGGGGATCACCGGGCTTCCGGAGTATTACTTCGTACCGGATAAAATGGAAGCCTACAAGGATGCCAACCTGCTGAAAGGCGGTATCGTATATTCGGATAAAGTGACAACGGTCAGCAGCAGTTATGCCGAGGAGATCAAAACCCCGTTCTACGGCGAGGGGCTCGACGGGCTCATGTCCGCAAGGTCAGGCGATCTGTGCGGTATCGTAAACGGTCTGGACTATGATGACTGGAACCCGGCTTCCGACAACCGCATTGCAAAGAATTTTACGATCGATAATTTCAGGAAAAATAAACCGGTCAACAAGACATCCCTTCAGGATGAACTCGGCCTTCAGAAAGATCCGAAAGTGATGCTGATCGGCATGGTCTCCCGACTGACCGACCAGAAAGGATTCGATCTGGTGGATTATATCATGGACGAACTTTGTCAGGATGCCGTACAGATTGTAGTACTCGGTACGGGAGATGTGAAATATGAAAACATGTTCCGCCACTTCGCATGGAAGTATTCCGGACGTGTTTCGGCAAACATCTATTATTCTGACGAACTCTCGCACAGGATCTATGCGTCATGCGATACGTTCCTGATGCCGTCGCTCTTTGAGCCATGCGGCCTGAGCCAGCTTATGAGCCTGCGCTACGGAACGCTTCCGATCGTCCGCGAGACAGGCGGGCTTAAGGATACAGTCGAACCGTACAATGAATACGAGAAGACAGGTACAGGCTTCAGCTTCTGTAATTACAATGCGCATGAGATGCTGAATACGATACGTTATGCCGAAAGGATCTACTACGATAAAAAGCGCGATTGGAACAAGATCGTCGAGCGCGCCATGAGTCAGGACTTCTCGTGGAAGAACTCGGCAAAACAGTACGAAGATCTCTACAGGAGCCTGATCGGAGAGTAGGAAGATAACAGGGATTAGGTGATTAAAATTGATGGACAGGCGTATGAAAGAAGCTGTCCGTTATCTGGGGTATGGAAGAAATACGGCAGATGATAGGACCCGTATGATGATCGAAAATGTTTTTCCGGAAGTGGAAGAAGCAGCGGGTCCGAAATCCATCTGCCGCATTTTTGATGTGGAACTGCTTTCGGATGACAGGATAAAGATAGGTAATACTGAAATCAAAAGCCGCAGTCTTTCCGGAAATCTGAAAGGCTGCGTGAAAGCCGCGCTTTTCGGCGCAACTCTCGGTCCGGGAGTGGATCATCTGATCAGGAGAACTTCGCTGACGGATATGAGCCGCGCAGTGATCCAACAAGCGTGCGCGGCTGCCGTCCTTGAAGAATACTGCGATAAAAAACAGCTTGAGCTGGGACGTGAACTGGAAAAAAAAGGTCTGTATCTCAGGCCGAGGTTCAGTCCGGGATACGGAGATTTTGACATCCGCTGTCAGAAGCCGGTCATGCGGTTGCTCGACTGCGCAAAAACGATCGGGCTCACGATGACGGACAGTTATATGATGACCCCGTCAAAGTCCGTGACCGCAGTGATCGGCGCAAGTCCGGTAAAAGAACGGTGTCCGGCTGCCGGATGTGAGGCCTGCGGCAAAACAGACTGTGCGTACCGCAGATAAGACGCTGGTATCCGCCGGAGCATAGACGGGATATGATTCAGAACAAGATGAGAAAGGATCAGATATGATCAGAGACAGGTTAGGAAAAGAACTGCTTTTCTTCGACGGAGGCATGGGAACGCTTCTGCAGGAAAAGGGACTGTCTCCGGGAGAACTGCCGGAGACATGGAATCTCTCCCGGCCGGAAGAGATTAAAGAAATACACAGAAGTTACATTATGGCGGGCAGCGACATTGTGCTCACCAACACATTCGGGGCAAACGCGCTGAAATATCACGCGGAAGGCTGCTCTCTGGAACAGACTGTGAAGACCGCGGTCAGGCTTGTAAAGGAAGCGGCCGGAGAAGCAGCGGCAGCGTCATCTGAGGGTACCGGCGCGCGCGGCGCAGAACGTACCGTATACACAGCGCTTGACATCGGTCCTACAGGAAAGCTGTTAAAGCCCATGGGGGATCTGGATTTTGAAGCCGCTTACGAGGCGTTTAAAGAAGTCATGGTCTGGGGAGAAGAGGCCGGAGCCGACCTGATCCATATTGAAACCATGAGCGATACCTATGAGTTGAAAGCGGCTGTTCTGGCCGCGAAAGAGAACACGTCTCTTCCGGTGTTCGTAACTGCTGTTTTTGACGAGCGCAGGAAACTTCTGACCGGTGCGGATGTCCCTTCTGTTATAGCCCTTCTTGAAGGACTCCGGGTGGATGCTCTGGGCATCAACTGCGGGATGGGGCCGGAACAGATGCTCCCGGTTGTGGAAGAGTATATAAAATACTCTTCTCTTCCCGTGATCGTCAAACCGAATGCCGGTCTCCCGAAGCAGGCTGACGGCCGGACATATTATGATGTGTCTCCGGAGGAATTTGCCGGGTATATGGAGAAGATCGTTTCTATGGGCGCATGCCTGATCGGCGGCTGCTGCGGAACAACTCCGGAACACATACGGGTCTTAAAAAAACGCTGCGGAAAAACAGCCGTTATTCCTCCGTCCGAAAAGAACGATACGGTCGTATCTTCTTACGGGCAGAGTGTTTTTCTCGGAAACGGCTCAAAAATCATCGGAGAGCGCATTAATCCGACAGGGAAAAAGAAACTCAGACAGGCGCTGAAAGACCATGACCTCGAATATATTCTGCGCGAGGGAATCGCGCAGCAGGACAACGGCGCACATATTCTGGATGTAAATGTCGGGCTTCCGGATATTGATGAGGCCTCTGTGATGAAAGAGACGGTCATGGCGCTGCAGAGCGTGGTTAATCTTCCTCTTCAGATCGATACGGTGGATATCGGCGCGATGGAGGAAGCGCTGCGTATCTATAACGGAAAAGCAATGGTCAATTCCGTCAGCGGCAAGCAGGAATCCATGGATAAGGTATTCCCGCTGATCCGGAAGTACGGAGGCGTTGTCATCGGACTGACTCTGGATGAAAAGGGTATTCCCGGTGATGCAGAGGGCCGTGTCCGCATTGCCGAACGGATCATCTCTGAAGCGGCAAAATACGGGATCGGTAAAAAGGATATTGTGATCGACGCGCTGGCCATGACGATCAGCTCTGAACCGGACGGCGCCAAAGTGACGCTTGAGACGCTCCGGCGTCTGAAAAACGAAGTGAATGTCAATACGGTACTGGGAGTATCCAATATCTCGTTCGGTCTCCCCGCGCGTCCAGCTGTAAACGCCGCGTTCTATACAATGGCCATGATGAGCGGGCTGAGCGCCGGGATCATCAATCCATTATCTGATGATATGATGAAAGCATGGTATGCATACCACGCCCTGACAGGGCTGGATGCGAACTGCGAGTCTTATATCAGTCATTACAGCAGTGCGCAGGCAGCCGACGGCGGCGCTTATTCTTCCGGAACCGGCCGGAAAGCTTCGGTCAGTCTGAAAGAATCCATCGAAAAAGGGCTCAGGGAAGACGCGGCAGTGATCACCGCAGAACTCTCCGAAACGCAGGATCCGCTCGAGATCATTAATACAGAGCTTATTCCGGCATTGAATCATGTGGGGGACGGATTTGAAAAAGGAACGGTCTTTCTCCCGCAGCTTCTTATGAGCGCGGAGGCAGCTAAAAGCGCTTTCGCAATTCTGAAGGATAAAATGGACAAGAGCGGAGAAGTACAGGAAAAGCTCGGTACGGTTGTTCTCGCTACGGTAAAAGGCGATATCCACGATATCGGGAAAAATATCGTAAAGGTTCTTCTTGAAAATTACAGCTTTGATGTGATCGATCTTGGAAAGGATGTGCCGCCGGAACTGATCGCAGATACAGTCCTGAAAAAAAACGTCCGTCTGGCAGGTCTGAGCGCTCTTATGACAACAACTGTCGCCAGTATGGAAGCGACGATAAAGATGCTGAGAAAATGCGCGCCGGAGTGCAGGATAATGGTCGGAGGAGCAGTGCTCAATCAGGAGTACGCCGATATGATCGGCGCTGACTTCTACGGGAAAGACGCGATGCAGTCTGTACGGTATGCACAGGAACTGTTTGGCGGATGAAACACTGTTTATGCCCGACTGCCGCCCGCGTGCGGAATGTGAGCATTGTATCTCAATTTATACAGACTTTGTTAAATAAATCACTGGGAAATATCATCCGCACATGGTATATTACTTGATGGAGAAAGTATATATAATCATACTTTGCAACTGAAAAAAATGGAGGGGAAGGTTTTGAAGTACGCAGACGCAAATGTAATCAAGATCAAACATGCAGTTCTGGAGGAAGTCGCACGTCTGGCTTTCGCCGGGGAGCTGAATGAGCGCAAAGAGGATATCCCGTTTAAACTGATCCCGGGACCGACACCGCAGTTTCGCTGCTGCATCTACAAAGAAAGGGAGATCATCCGTCAGAGGGTCCGCCTTGCGGAAGGCAGGGCTCCGGGCGCTGTTGACGACGGCAATGTCATTCAGGTTATCAGTTCGGCATGTGAAGACTGCCCTATCTCCAGCTATACAGTGACTGAGAACTGTCAGAACTGTCTGGGCAAAGCCTGTATTAATGCCTGCAGGTTCGGCGCGATCGAGACAGGACGCCATCGCTCGCATATCGACCCGTCCAAATGTAAAGAGTGCGGCAAATGCGCGGATGCCTGTCCGTATAATGCCATTGCCCATCTTCAGAGGCCGTGTAAGTTCAGCTGCCCTGTAGACGCTATCACCTATAATGAATACGGTATTTCCGTAATTGATGACGAAAAATGTATCCGCTGCGGGAAATGTATCCACAGTTGCCCGTTCGGCGCGATCGGTTCAAAGACATGGATCGTGGACGTCATCAACGCGATCCGGTCCGGAAAGCATGTATACGCAATGCTCGCTCCGGCGACAGAAGGGCAGTTCGGTCCGGACATTACAATGGCAAGCTGGAAAAAAGCCATGAAGGAACTGGGGTTCACAGATTTTGTGGAAGTAGGATTAGGCGGAGACCTGACCGCAAAGTATGAAGCGGAAGAATGGCGTGAAGCTTATCAGGAAGGCAAAAAGAAAGTGACTTCCTGTTGTCCCGGATTTGTCAATATGGTCCGCAAACACTATCCGGAACTGAGCGACGCGATTTCAACAACCGTTTCGCCGATGTGCGGTGTGTCACGCATGATCAAGGCAAAAGACCCGGAAGCAGTGACTGTATTCATAGGTCCCTGTCTCGCAAAGAAGTCAGAGGTTGTTGACCAGAAGATCGAGGGCAACGCGGATTACGCCATGACATACAGCGAGATCCGTGCGATGATGCGTGCGAAAGACGTGGCTCTGGAGCCGGTGGAAAATACATATCAGGAAGCATCTGTATTCGGCAAGAGATTCGGAAATTCCGGCGGAGTCGCGGCTGCCGTACAGGAAAGCCTGAAAGAATCCGGAAGCGATATTGATGTTAAGGTATACAAGGCAAACGGCGCGGCCGAATGTAAAAAAGCACTGCTGCTTATGAAAGTGGGAAAACTTCCGGAAGACTTTATCGAAGGTATGGCATGTGACGGGGGATGTGTCGGCGGTCCGAGCTCGTTCAAGGATCATATGATGGCTAAGAAATCCAGAGAAGCGCTGATCAAAGAGGCAGACGACAGGAGCATTTATAAGAATCTGAGCAGCTATGACGAAGATTCCTTCTCAATGCACAGATAATCCCGAATATAGATCCGGTTATATCAGAGCGGACGCCCGGTTTGGCGCCCGCTCTATAAATCTTTACAAATATATTCTGCTGTGATATATTATAAAACAGGCTTTTTGAGCGAAAGAGGAGGATTTTTAATATGCATCCATATGGAGTTAACCAGCTTAGAAAAATGTTTCTGGAATTCTTCGAGAGCAAAGGACACCTTGCAATGAAGAGCTTTTCCCTGGTGCCGCATAATGATAAGAGCTTGCTGCTCATCAACTCAGGGATGGCACCTTTAAAACCATATTTTACCGGACAGGAGATCCCGCCGAGAAGAAGGGTCACGACCTGCCAGAAATGTATCCGTACCGGGGATATTGAGAATGTGGGAAAGACAGCGCGTCACGGCACATTCTTCGAGATGCTAGGAAACTTTTCATTTGGCGATTATTTTAAGACAGAGGCGATCCACTGGACATGGGAGTTCCTGACAGATGTTGTCGGACTCGATCCGAACCGTCTGTATCCGTCTGTCTATATTGATGACGATGAGGCTTTTGAAATCTGGAACAAAGAGATCGGAATCCCCGCCGAGCGGATCTTTAAATTCGGGAAAGAGGATAATTTCTGGGAACACGGTTCAGGTCCCTGCGGACCCTGCTCCGAAGTATATTATGACAGAGGAGAAAAATACGGCTGCGGCAAACCGGGCTGTACAGTGGGCTGTGACTGTGACCGTTATATGGAGATCTGGAATGATGTTTTCACACAGTTCGATAATGACGGAGACGGAAATTATACCGAACTGGAGCAGAAGAATATCGACACGGGAATGGGGCTTGAGCGTCTGGCAAGTGTCGTACAGGATGTGGATTCCATTTTCGATGTTGACACGATCAAGGCGCTGAGAGATCACGTATGCCGTCTTGCCGGAAAGGATTACGGCAAAGAGTACAAGGACGATGTATCTATCCGTGTCATTACAGATCATATCCGTTCCGTGACATTTATGATCTCAGACGGGATCATGCCTTCTAATGAGGGAAGAGGCTATGTACTGCGCCGTCTGCTGAGAAGAGCGTGCCGCCACGGAAGACTGCTCGGTATTCACAAAGGATTCCTGCCGGAGCTGGCTGACAATGTGATCGAAGGTTCTAAGGACGGTTATCCCGAACTGGAAGAGAAAAGAGAGTTCATCCTCAAAGTGATTACAAAAGAGGAAGAGCAGTTCAATAAGACGATCGATCAGGGGCTCGGAATTCTTGCCGATATGATCTCTGATATGGGATCAAAGGGGGAGGAAATCTTAAACGGAGAGGACGCGTTCCGTCTTTACGACACTTACGGATTCCCGCTCGATCTGACAAAAGAGATCCTTGAGGAAAAAGAACTCGGAGTCGATGAAGAAGGGTTCCGCGCATGCATGGAAGTACAGCGGAAGAAAGCCCGGGACGCACGTGAAGTGACCAACTATATGGGGGCCGATGTCACAGTATATGAGTCTATCGCTCCGAGCGTGACAAGTACCTTTGTCGGATACGATAATCTGACATACGAGTCTGATATAACAGTGCTCACCACGGAAGATGAGATCGCGGAGGCACTTTCCGAAGGACAGAAAGGAACCGTCTTTGTACAGGAGACACCGTTCTATGCGACGAGCGGCGGCCAGGAGGCTGATACAGGATATATCCGCACAGCGGAAGGCGAATTCAAAGTTGAGGATACGGTGAAGCTTCTGGGCGGAAAGATCGGTCATATCGGTGTGATGACAAGGGGCATGATCAAGACCGGCGACCGGGCAGCTCTTGAAGTAAACGCAAAGAAACGTGCTCTTTCCGCGAGAAACCACAGTGCGACCCATCTGCTTCAGAAAGCGCTGCGCACGGTGCTGGGAACACATGTAGAGCAGGCAGGCTCCAGTGTGAATGAGGAAAGGCTGCGATTCGACTTTACCCACTTTTCCGCAATGACTCCGGAAGAACTGCAGAAAGCAGAAGACATCGTAAACGAGCAGATCTCGAATGGTCTGGACGTGGTGATAAAGAACATGCCGATCGAAGAAGCGAAAAAAACCGGAGCGCAGGCACTGTTCGGCGAGAAGTACGGAGATATCGTACGCGTTGTCAATATGAGCGATTTCTCCATTGAGTTCTGCGGCGGAACCCATGTAAAGAATACTTCTGAGATCATGGCTTTTAAGATTATTTCCGAGAGCGGCGTTGCCGCAGGTGTGCGCCGTATTGAAGCGCTCACGTCCGACGGGCTTATGAAGTATTACGCGCATATAGAGGAAACTCTGAAAAACGCAGCCCATCTTCTGAAAACAACGCCGGAGAATCTTTCAGACAAGATCGCTCATATGCTGGCCGAGAATAAGTCCCTTTACGGGGAGGTCGAAAGCCTGAAGAACAAGATGGCTCAGGAAGCTGCCGGCGGTATAATGGACCGGTTCAAAGAAATTAAAGGAGTCAAACTGCTTGCAGCGCAGCTTGACGGTGTCGATATGAACGGACTGCGTGACCTTGGCGACCAGTTCAGGGCGAAACTTGGCGAGGGGGTCGTTGTGCTCGCGTCAGCAAACGACGGAAAAGTAAGCCTTATGGCAACTGCAACGGACGAGGCGATGAAGAAAGGCGTCCACGCGGGAAATCTGGTAAAAGCTATTGCCGGATGCGTTGGCGGCGGCGGCGGCGGACGCCCGAACATGGCGCAGGCGGGAGGAAAGAATCCTGCAGGTATCCCGGAAGCTCTTTCAAAGGCTGCCGAGGTGCTGGAGTCGCAGATCAAATAACACCGTATTAAGGTTTTACGGCAGCCGTTTGTGATGTTTTCAGAGTTTTTTGGTTAAAACAGTTGACGGAAAATAAAAATATGATATAATTTCTGTTAGTGCAATAAAAAATACCCGATCAGTCGTATTATGCACAATACAAGGCTGGAGGGGAGGTAAGGTGTGAGACTATGTCAAATGTAATCGTTAAGGAAAACGAAACGTTAGACAGCGCTTTACGCAGATTTAAAAGAAACTGCGCTAAAGCTGGCATTCAGCAGGAAATCCGCAAGAGAGAACACTATGTAAAGCCAAGCGTAAGACGCAAGAAGAAATCTGAAGCTGCTAGAAAACGTAAATATAATTAGTATGTGCACTTTAAGCAGGATGTCGGTCAAATGACATCCTGCTTTTATATTCATCCGGTCCGTCCGGATGCGCTGTTATATTTTAAATAAATATGATTGACAATCACTCCTTTCCTTTATAAAATGAATGAGTAGACAAAGATGTCTGAGAATGCGGCCGGCTCTGTCTGACCGCGATTTTTTTTAGGAGGTTGTTTAAGATGTCGTATGTTGATGAAGTAATTGATCTTGTCGTAAAGAAAAATCCGGCAGAACCGGAATTCCATCAGGCAGTCAGAGAAGTACTTGAGTCTCTTCGCCCGGTGATCGAGGCAAATGAGGAGAAATACCGCAGGGAGGCGCTTCTTGAGAGACTGACAGAGCCTGAAAGACAGTTTAAGTTCCGTGTACCGTGGGTTGACGACAACGGACAGGTACATGTAAACACAGGATACCGCGTACAGTTCAACAGCGCGATCGGACCGTACAAGGGCGGACTCAGGCTTCACCCGTCAGTAAACCTTGGTATCATCAAATTCCTCGGTTTTGAGCAGATTTTCAAAAATTCACTGACAGGTCTTCCGATCGGCGGCGGAAAGGGCGGTTCCGATTTCGATCCGAAGGGAAAATCAGACAGGGAGATCATGGCGTTCTGCCAGAGCTTCATGACAGAGCTGTGTAAACATATCGGCGCAGACACAGACGTTCCGGCCGGTGATATCGGAACAGGCGCAAGAGAGATCGGATACATGTTCGGTCAGTACAAGAGAATCCGCGGCGTATACGAGGGTGTCCTCACAGGAAAAGGACTTTCCTACGGCGGATCCCTTGCGCGTACAGAGGCTACAGGATACGGACTTCTGTATTTCACAGATGAGATGATGAAGCTCAACGGTATGGAGCTTACAGGAAAGACTGTCGCGGTATCCGGTTCCGGAAACGTTGCGATCTACGCTACGGAGAAAGCTCAGCAGCTGGGCGCTAAAGTCGTTACAGTAAGTGATTCCAACGGCTGGGTATACGATCCGGACGGGATCGACATCGCGGCGCTCAAAGAGATCAAGGAAGTAAACCGCGCAAGACTGACAGAATACAAGAAATATCGTCCGAACTCAGAGTATCATGAGGGTAGAGGCGTATGGTCTGTTAAAGTGGATGTCGCTCTTCCGTGCGCAACTCAGAACGAGCTCCTCATCGATGACGCTAAGATGCTTGTTGCTAACGGATGCAAAGTTGTCGCGGAGGGAGCTAACATGCCGACCACGATCGAGGCTACAGAGTATCTTATCGCGAACGGGGTTCTCTTCGGACCGGGCAAAGCAGCGAATGCGGGCGGTGTCGCCACATCCGCGCTTGAGATGTCACAGAACAGCGAGCGCCTGAGCTGGTCATTTGAGGAAGTTGACGCAAAACTGAAAGATATTATGGTCAATATCTGCCACAATGCATCTGATGCGGCTGAGAGATACGGATTCAAAGGCAATTATGTAGTAGGCGCGAATATCGCCGGATTCGAGAAAGTCGTAGACGCAATGGAAGCGCAGGGAATCGTTTAATATGTGAAAAAACGGTAAAAAGCGTTGACACATCCGAAAAATTCCTTTATATTAGGTTTTGGTAAAAGGGAGTAACTGGCGCTTATATTAAGCGTTTGCGATATCGTCAGTACGATGGCCATGCCGTCCGTATCGTGATTAAATGGTGAGACTTTTATTGCATTACATAACAACGTTGTGCAATAAAAGTCTTATTTTTATTGCACCGCACAGTTACAGGAGGAGAGTCAAAGATGAAGAAGTATTATCAATTATCCGGTGAAGAGACGATCATGCAGATCAACGGATCTCCGGAACCTCTCACTGAGGAACAGGTATTGGAACATCAGGAGAAATACGGCCCTAACGAGCTTGTGGAGGGAAAGAAGAAGACAACCCTCCAGATCTTTCTTGAGCAGTACAAGGATTTTCTGGTTATTATCCTGATCATTGCGGCAATTGCCTCAGGATTCATGGGTGATGTGGAAAGTTCGGTCGTTATCCTGATCGTGATCACCATGAATGCGGTTCTGGGGACGTTCCAGACAGTAAAAGCGGAACAGTCGCTTGCGGGTCTGAAGAAGCTGTCCGGACCGGAAGCAAAGGTTCTTCGGCGCGGAAATGTTGTACAGATTCCGTCGTCCGAAGTGACGGTAGGCGACATCGTGATGCTGGACGCGGGCGACTACATTCCTGCTGACGGCCGTCTGACGGAATGCGTCAGCCTGAAAGTTGACGAGAGCGCGCTGACCGGGGAAAGCCTCGGCGTCGAAAAAACAACGGCTGTTATTAAAGAAGATGAAGTTCCGCTGGGGGACAGAATCAACATGGTCTATTCCGGAAGTTTTGTGACTTACGGACGGGGCGCTTTTGTTGTTACGGGCATCGGTATGGAGACAGAAGTCGGGAGGATCGCAAGTCTCCTGAAGACAACTTCTGAAAAGAGAACTCCTCTTCAGATCAATCTGGAACAGTTCGGTCAAAAGCTTTCAATCCTGATCTTAATATTCTGCGCGATCCTGTTCGGCATAAGCATCTTCCGGGGAGATAATATCGGAGACGCATTCCTGTTTGCAGTCGCTCTCGCTGTCGCGGCTATCCCGGAGGCGCTGAGTTCTATCGTCACCATCGTACTCTCTTTCGGCACACAGAAGATGGCGAAAGAGCATGCTATCATAAGAAAGCTCCAGGCCGTCGAGGGTCTTGGAAGTGTATCTGTTATCTGTTCAGATAAAACAGGTACGCTGACGCAGAACAAGATGACAGTAGAAGACTACTATGTAGACGAAAAATGTATTAAAGCCGCTGATATAGATCTCAATAATGCGTCCCAGAGCCGTCTGCTTATCAGCAGCATGCTCTGCAATGACTCAAAGAATACCGACGGTGTGGAGATCGGAGATCCCACAGAGACCGCACTGCTTAACCTTGGCAGTAAGCTCGGACTTGACCCGGAAGCTGTGCGCGCAAAATATCCGTGTGAAAGCGAAAATCCGTTTGACAGCGACAGAAAACTGATGTCAACAAAGCATACGATGGAAGGCGTACCGACCATGGTGACAAAAGGCGCGGTAGATGTACTTCTCGACCGCATGACACAGATCCAGACCGGCAATGAGGCGCGTCCGCTCACAGAGGCTGACCGCAAAAACATCGAAGAGCAGAACCAAAAGTTCTCAAAAGAAGGTCTCCGTGTACTTGCATTTGGATATAAAATAGTATCCGATGAAGAAGAACTGACTCTTGACGATGAGTACGAGCTGACTTTTATCGGTCTGATCGCTATGATGGATCCGCCGCGTGAGGAATCCGGGGCTGCTGTTTCGGAATGTAAGAGAGCGGGCATCCGGCCGATCATGATCACCGGCGACCACAAAGTGACTGCCGCGGCGATCGCAAAACGCATCGGTATCCTTGAGAATGATTCCGAGGCATGCGAAGGTTCTGAGATTGACAAGATGTCAGACGAAGAACTGAAAAATTTCGTGGAAGGCATCTCTGTCTATGCGCGTGTATCGCCGGAACACAAGATCCGTATTGTCCGTGCATGGCAGGACAAAGGAAATATCGTATCCATGACCGGGGACGGCGTGAATGACGCTCCTGCGCTCAAACAGGCAGATATCGGCGTCGCAATGGGAATTACCGGAAGCGAGGTGGCCAAAGACGCGGCGGCCATGGTGCTGACGGATGATAATTTTGCGACTATTGTAAAAGCGGTTGAGAACGGACGTAATATTTACCGCAATATCAAGGCTGCTATCCAGTTCCTGTTATCCGGCAACTTCGGTGCGATCCTTGCGGTGCTCTACGCGTCGGTCATGGCACTGCCTGTTCCGTTTGCGCCGGTTCATCTGTTATTTATCAACCTTCTGACAGACAGTCTTCCTGCCATCGCGCTGGGGCTTGAGCCGGGTTCTGAAGATGTGATGAACGAGAAACCAAGACCGATGAACGCTTCCATCCTGACAGGGGATTTTCTGGCAAAAATCGGAACAGAAGGGCTGTCGATCGCCGTGACGACAATGATCGCATTTATGATCGGATATCAGGGCGGCAACGAACTGCTTGGAAGTACAATGGCATTCGCGACATTATGTTCCGCCCGCCTGTTCCATGGATTTAACTGTAAATCCGACAGACCGGTTGTGTTTACGCGCAGAGTAGGGAATAATAAGTTCCTGATCGGAGCATTTGCGCTTGGGATCGCTCTGATCACATGTGTGGTCATGATTCCGGGACTTCACAATATGTTCAAGGTGCAGACTCTGACACCGGCACAGTTGTTCATCGTATATGGCCTTGCGGCTGTTAATGTTCCGGTCATTCAGGCACTGAAAGGAATCCGCCCTCTGTTTAAAAAGAATAGGAGGTATTGAATGAAAAAAATAGAAAAGCCGAGAAAACCTCTGGTCGTTTATTACCTGATCGTGCTGGCCGTGCTGGTCGTATTTAACCTTATCATAATTCCGATGATGACAGGCAGCAGCATCGTGGAAGTGGATTACGGAACTTTTCTGACAATGCTGGAAGATAAACAGGTTTCCAAAGTCCAGCTTGAGGGAGAGACGATCTATTTTACGGACAATAGTGAGGATCCTCAGCAGTATGAGACAACAAGGTTCGATGATCCGGATCTGGTCAACCGCCTGCAGGAATCCGGCTGTGAATTCGGAAAAGTAGCAGAGGAAGAGATGAACCCGTTGCTGAGCATGCTGCTTTCGCTCGTAATTCCGATCGTAGTGTTCATTGCTATCGGGCAGCTCCTTTCCCGACAGCTCATGAAGAAAATGGGCGAGGGATCCGGAGGCGGTCCGTTCATGCAGTTCGGGAAAAGCAATGCAAAGATGTATGTACAATCCGAGACCGGCATCACATTTAACGATGTGGCAGGCGAGGATGAAGCAAAAGAACTCCTCACGGAAATTGTCGATTTCCTCAACAATCCGAAGAAGTATCAGGAGATCGGCGCAATCTGCCCGAAGGGAGCGCTCCTTGTAGGACCGCCCGGCACCGGTAAGACACTGCTTGCGAAAGCAGTCGCAGGAGAGGCGGGAGTTCCGTTCTTTTCCATTTCCGGATCTGAATTTGTAGAAATGTTTGTCGGCATGGGAGCCTCAAAAGTACGCGATCTGTTTAAACAGGCAAACGAAAAGGCACCCTGTATTGTGTTCATTGATGAGATCGATACGATCGGCAAGAAACGTGACAGTCAGGGATTTGCCGGAAACGACGAGAGAGAGCAGACCTTAAACCAGCTTCTCACGGAGATGGACGGATTCGACGCGTCCAAAGGCGTTGTGATCCTTGCGGCTACAAACCGTCCGGATACTCTGGATCCGGCACTTTTAAGACCGGGCAGATTTGACAGAAGGATACCGGTAGAACTGCCCGATCTGAAGGGCAGGGAAGAAATCCTGAAGGTTCATGCGAAGAAGATCAAAGTGGGGGATGATGTGGACTTCGGCGCGATCGCGAGAGCAGCATCAGGAGCTTCCGGCGCCGAACTTGCCAATATGGTAAATGAAGCCGCATTAAGAGCGGTGCGTGAAGACCGTCAATTTGTAACCCAGTCTGATCTTGAAGAAAGTATTGAAGTCGTGATCGCGGGCTATCAGAAGAAAAACAAGGTGCTGTCTACAAAAGAAAAACTGATCGTGGCGTATCATGAGATCGGCCATGCGCTTGTGGCGGCCCTCCAGACAAACTCGGCGCCTGTGACTAAAATCACGATCATTCCGAGAACATCGGGAGCGCTCGGCTATACCATGCAGGTGGAGGAAGAGGAAAAGAACCTGATGTCGAAAGAAGAGCTGACGAATAAGATTGCCACCCTGACCGGAGGGCGATGCGCGGAAGAGCTGGTATTCGGCTCAGTCACCACAGGAGCTTCCAATGATATCGAACAGGCGACAAAACTGTCCCGTGCCATGATTACCAGATACGGTATGAGCGACAAATTCGGTATGGTGGCGCTTGAGACCCAGGCAAATCCTTATCTGGGCGGAGACAGCAGTCTGAGCTGTTCGCCGGAGACCGCTACAATGATCGACGACATGGTTGTTGATACCGTAAAAGAAGCGTATGATAAAGCTAAGACGCTTCTGAAAGAGAATCAGGAGAAACTCCATGAACTTGCCAAATACCTGTATGAGAAAGAGACGATCACCGGTGAAGAATTCATGAGTATCCTGACTCAGAAAGAACCATTCGATAATTAAACAATAAGAAGGAAAAATAATGCCGAAGGATATGCTGAGGAGAACACCAGAACAGACAAAAGAAACTAAGGACAGACGAATACCGACAACACGCTATGAACCTGAGTACAAGAAAGGACTGACCGGCCAGCAGGTACAGGAACACCGCCTGCACGGCTGGGTCAACCGCTCCGTAGAGCCGCCGTCTAAGACGACAAAAGAGATCATACATGAAAATATCTTTACATACTTTAACCTGATCTTTATCATTTTGGCGGTGCTGCTGATCCTGGTCGGCTCCTTCCGGGATCTGACTTTTCTGCCGGTTATCATCGCCAACACACTGATCGGTATTGTTCAGGAGGTCAGAGCCAAACAAGTACTGGACGAGCTTACCATGCTTAACGCGCCCCACGCCACTGTCGTGCGCGACGGAAAGAAGTCCGTTATCGATTCGGAAGAACTGGTAATCGATGATATTGTTATTTTCAAAGCCGGAAATCAGGTCTGCGCGGATGCTGTTGTCTGTGCGGGCGAAGTGCAGGTGAACGAATCACTTCTGACCGGAGAGGCCGATGAGATCACAAAGCGCCGGGGCGATAAGCTCATGTCCGGAAGTTTTATCGTATCCGGGAAGTGTCATGCGAGACTGGACCGGGTGGGGGAGGATTCTTATATCTCCAGACTGACGCTGCAGGCAAAACAGATGCAGTCCGGCGAACAGTCGGAGATGATACGTTCCCTTAACAAACTTGTAAAATGTGTCGGCGTGGCGATCATTCCGATCGGGCTTGTCCTGTTCATCCAGGCATTCTTCTTCCAGCATGACGGTTTCCGTGAAAGTGTGACTTCCATGGTTGCCGCCGTGATCGGCATGATCCCGGAGGGATTGTATCTGCTTGCAAGCGTGGCTCTTGCCGTCAGCTCCGTAAGACTTGCGCAGAAGAAGGTCCTTCTCCATGATATGAAATGCATTGAAACACTTGCGCGTGTCGATGTGCTCTGTGTGGATAAAACCGGGACGATCACAGAGAATACAATGAAAGTACAGGCTGTGACCGAGGCAGACGGATATGATTCCGGCACAATGGAACCGCTGCACACGATGATCGGAGATTTTGCCGCCGCCATGACAAAAGACAATATCACCATGGCAGCGGTGAAAGAATATTTTACGAAGAACTCCGAAAAAAAAGCTGTCTCAAAGACAGGATTTTCTTCCGCTGCGAAATACAGCAGCGTTACTTTTGAAGACGGAGCCTATGTACTCGGGGCTCCGGAATTCGTCCTGAAAGAAAAGTACGGAAACTATGCGGAAGAAATCACGGAGCATGCGGCTACAGGGGCGCGGGTACTCGTGTTCGGCTCCTACGATGAAGAAGTGGACGGCAAACCTCTGGATCATGGAATTGTCCCGCTTGGATTCGTCCTTCTGGCGAATCCGATCCGCGAGGCCGCGAAAGAAACATTTGAATATTTTGACGAGCAGGGCGTAGAGATCAAAGTTATCTCGGGAGATAATCCTGTTACGGTATCAAAGGTGGCGAAACAGGCCGGGATTAAAAATGCGGATAAATATATAGATGCTTCTGAACTGGAAGATGAGCAGGAGCTCCGGAAAGCTCTCCTTAAAAATACGGTGTTCGGGCGCGTTACCCCGAATCAGAAACGCAAATTTGTCCGGATATTGAAAGAAGCCGGACATACAGTCGCAATGACCGGAGACGGCGTCAATGATGTTCTTGCATTGAAAGACGCTGACTGCAGTATTGCAATGGCGTCGGGAAGCGACGCGGCAGCGCAGGCATCACAGCTCGTACTTCTGGAATCAGATTTTTCCTGTATGCCGGAAGTCGTTTTAGAGGGCAGAAGAGTGGTAAATAATATTCAGCGTTCGGCAAGCCTGTTCCTTGTAAAGAATATTTTCTCTTTCCTGTTGAGCCTGCTCTCTGTTGTTTTTATGTTTACTTATCCGCTGGAGCCGTCTCAAATCTCACTGATCAGTATGTTTACGATCGGTATACCCGCGTTTTTCCTTGCGCTGGAGCCGAATAAGAACAGAATAAAAGGCCATTTCCTTACAAATGTGTTCCTGAAAGCTCTTCCCGCGGCGATCACGGACGCGCTGGCCGTTGGCGCTCTGGTCATCTTCGGACGTACATTTGAGGTTGATTCGACTGCCATCTCCACTGCGGCCACCATGCTGCTTGCTATCGTCGGATTCATGATCCTGTATAAGATCAGCGCGCCGATGAACAAGATCCGCACGGCGATTCTCGCAGGGAGCGCCGCCTGTCTTGTATTCTGCAGTATCTTTCTGAACGATCTCTTCGCCATTACGGGAATGACGACGGAATGTGTCATGCTTTTTGTTGTGTTCGCCATAGCGACAGAGCCTGTTTTGAGATATCTGACAGTACTTGTGGGAAAACTCAGATTTTATTATCTGAGACTCAGAGGAAGAGACGCCGAGTAGTATCATTTTCTGTACTTTCGACATATAATAAGACAGGATTCTGTTAACGAACGGGATGATGTTTTATGAAGCGGAACATGTATTCGAAAGATATTATACTCTTGCTCATGGCTGCATTCTTTTATATGTCAAGCCCGATGCTGGTAACGCCGCTGATCACAGGCTTTACGGAAAGCATCGGGGCATCTGCGGCGACGATGGGATTTGTGGGCGGCCTGATGAATCTGTGCTCATTATTCTGCAGGCCGTTTGCCGGAAATCTGGCGGACAGGCTCAGTAAATATAAGGTATCGTTCACCGGTGCGGTATTTATGTCGGCTGCCTGTATCGGATATATCCTGGCGCCGAATGGAGCAGTCATAGCGGCCGCAAGGATCATTAACGGCATCGGCTTTGCATTCTGCTCGGTATGTATGGCCACCTGGATATCAAATATGCTGCCAAAAGAGAAGGTCGGCTCAGGCATGGGAATTTACGGGACTATGAACGCGCTGGGCATGGCAGTGGCTCCGTCGATCGGCGTCAGTATGTATCAGCGGTTCGGCTACCGGGCAGCTTTCTTCATTGCTCTTGTGTTTTCAGCCGCGATCGTTATCGTCATACAGTTTGTAAAAGATAAGGGCAGTCCCGTACAGACGGAAAGCAGAGAAAACGATACGGGATATTTAAAAGAGAATGCCGGTAAGTCCCGTCTGCGACTCGCCGATGCGGAGGTACTTCCGGTCGCGTTTATTATCATGTTCTTCGCGATCCCGTACTGCGCGACTCAGTCCTTTCTCGTGACATATGCGCAGGTCCGGGATATTCCTGTTACAGTAAGTATGTTCTTCCCGGCTTATGCCATAGTGCTGATCGTTTTGAGGGTGACTCTGCGCAGCCTGTTCGATAAACTGCCGTTTCGTGTGTTCCTGATTTCAGGCTGCATATGCGAGAGCTTTGCCATCCTGCTCCTCGCTTGGATGAAGAATAATATCATGATGATACTGGCGTCCGTTTTTCTGGCAGGCGGATACGGCATTATGAGTTCGGTGTGCCAGTCTACGGCAATGCTGCTTGCCGGAAAAGATAAGAGAGGTCTTGCGAACAGCACATATTATATCGGTCTGGATCTGGGAATGACGCTGGGACCGATGATCGGCGGAGCACTGTACGGATGGGCGGACATCCGCCTGTTTTATCCGGCGCTGTTGGTGACAATGCCACTGGCCGGGACTGTATATTTTGCAGCCGGGAAAAGACTGAGACAGTTGAATAATGATATGTAAGTGATATACTGATCAAACAGAGGAGATATTTATCTATGAGATCCGACCATGTGAAGCAGACGGAAAGTACCGGAATCCTGAATCGCGACGCAATTAAATATATTGCAATGCTCACCATGCTTCTGAACCATATTGCTAATATTTTTCTGGAACCGGGAACAGTGCTTTTTACGGCACTTGTCGATATCGGATACTTTACAGCACCGGTCATGTGCTATTTTCTGGCAGAGGGATATCAGTACACCCGGTCAAAGAATAAGTATGCCGTGCGGCTGGCTGTATTTGCGCTGATATCCGAGCTTCCTTTCTGCCTTGCTTTTTCAGAACCGTATACAGGAGAAAAAATCATATCATTCTGCGGATTTAATATGATATTCACTCTGTTCCTGTGCTTTTGCATCCTGCTTGCCATGGATCATATAAAAAATGAGCTTCTGCAGATTTTTGTTGTCGCGGGACTTTTTATACTGTCGCTGTTTTCCGACTGGGCTCTTGCGGCTCCGCTGTTTACAGTGCTGTTTGCCCGTGCCGGAGGTGATGAACAGCGGATCAGAAATGCATATCTGATCGGAGCAGGGTTCTTCGCACTGATGAATTTTACCCCGGGTACTGATCTGCCGGGAACATTGTACGGAATCGTATATGCCCTGCTGTCTGCTGTCGGCATCCTGGCGGCAGGAGTTGTAATCTTACGGCTGTATAACGGAAAACGGATGGAACGGGGGAGAACATTTTCCAAATGGTTCTTTTACTGGTTCTACCCGGTACATCTGCTGGTGCTTGGAATAATCCGATTAATCAAATAAATTTTCAGGTTCTCTCTATTTCAGGAAAAATCTGACCATTTTCTCATGCAGTTTCCGATAAGGCTGATACCGCATCGGAAGATCGATCCATGTTTTCTTATCTACAATGCTCTTATAATGAGAGAATGTATCGAATCCGGTCTTTCCGTGGTATGCGCCCATTCCGCTTTCACCGAATCCGCCGAATCCCATCTCTGTGGTTGCCAGATGGATAATGGTATCGTTGACGCATCCACCGCCGAACCCGCAGCGCGAAGTTACTTTCCTTACGGCTGCCTTGTCGGATGTGAAAAAGTAAAGAGCCAGAGGATGCGGCATGATATTGATCCGCCGGATCAATTCATCCAGATCATCGTACACCAGGACAGGCATAACAGGCCCGAAGATTTCTTCCTGCATTACCGCATCGGAAAATGCTACGTTGTCCATAACCGTAGGTTCAATACGGAGTGCTTTGCGGTCGGAATTTCCCCCGTGTACGACTTTCTTTTTGTCGATCAGTCCCATGATGCGATCAAAATGTTTTTCATTGACGATCTTTCCGTAATTCGGATTATGAAGCGGCTGTTTACCGTACTGTTTCCGGATCTGTTTCTTTACTTCTCCTATCAGTCTGTCTTTTACGGACTGATGACAGCAGACATAATCCGGCGCAACACAGGTCTGTCCGCAGTTCAGATATTTCCCGAAAACGATCCTCCTTGCCGCAAGCTTTATATCAGCCGTCTGATCCACGATGCAAGGACTCTTTCCGCCCAGTTCCAGTGTGACCGGCGTCAGATATTCCGCCGCGTTTCGCATGACCTCTTTTCCGACAGCCTGACTTCCGGTGAAAAAGATATAGTCAAAGTGTTCGTGCAGAAGACAGGTGTTTTCCGCACGTCCTCCTGTTACCACGGCCACATGTCCCGGATCAAAGCACTCGGAAAGGATGTTCAGGATCACTTCACTGGTATGCGGAGAATAGGCGCTGGGCTTTACTACCGCCGTATTCCCCGCCGCCAATGCATCGACAAGAGGAGAGAGGGTCAGCATGAAAGGATAATTCCACGGGCTCATGATCAGCGTTACGCCATACGGCGACGGTTTCTTATAGCTCCGGGAATGGAACTGTGCCAGCGGTGTCCGGACTCTTTGCTCTCCCGCATAACGTTTGGTATGCTTCAGCATATAACTGATCTCTTCCAATACCAGACCGGTTTCGCACATATAGCTTTCAAATCCGCTTTTCCCCAGATCTTTTCTGAGAGCGTCGTGAATCTCCGCCTCAGATCCGGAAACAGCATTATAAAGTTTCCGGAGTGCCGTGAGGCGGGTGCTGACCGGAAGCGTTGCCCCGGTCTGAAAATATCTTCTCTGTTTCGTAACAATTTCTTTAATTTCCCGTTCTGTCATATCCGTCTGCTCCTTTTTCCGAAATATTGTTTTCCGCGCCCGGTATATTTTCCGGAGATTCCTCAGTCTCCGGCATCAGCATATGATAGAACGGCTCCAGTTCCGACGCGTCCATGAGCACCGGAACCGGATAGAGGGGATTGGCCTCTTTGTCTGCATAATGAGCGAGCTTTGGAATATCTGTCTTTCGTATCTCAGGGATCTTATCGCTGATACCGAAACGCTTCTTCATATCTTTAATGGCCTGTATAAACCGGCCGGCAGCTTCCTTGTACGGAGTGTCCTCGTCCGCGAGTCCGGCGGCAGCGGCCAGACGTGAAAGCTTCTTATGGATCTTTTCACCGTAGGCTTCGAGAAGCATGGGAAGGATCACCGCATTGGCCAGTCCGTGTGGGACATTATATTCTCCGCCCAGAGAGTGGGCGATGGCATGCACGTATCCCACATAGGACTTGGTAAACGCGCATCCGGCATAAAATGAGGCGTGAAGCATATTACGGCGGGCTTCCACATTGCTGCCGTCATTGTAGACAGTATCGATATTTTCAAAGATCAACCGTACGGCCAGAAGGGCGTCCTTACGTGTACCGTAAGTTGTCGAATTTCCTATGTAAGCTTCCACCGCGTGGGTAAGGGCGTCCATACCGGTAGTCGCTGTGATAAACGGAGGCAGGCTCAGTGTGACCTTGGGATCAAGAACCGCATATCTCGGGATCAATGGAAAATCATTGATGGCATACTTGTGCCGGGTATGGGCGTCCGTGATGACTGCTGCAAGCGTTGTCTCGCTCCCGGTGCCCGCGGTAGTGGGAACCGCCATCAGAAGCGGCAGCTTTTTATGTATTTTTAAAATCCCCTTCATTTTTGCCAGTGACTGTCTCGGTTTGGCGATGCGGGCGCCTACAGCCTTGGCGCAGTCCATACTGGACCCTCCGCCGAAACCGATGATACAGTCGCAGCCCTTATCCAGATAAATTTCCATTGCCTCTGCGACATTATCAGTAGTGGGATTGGCTACGGTCTTGTCATAAATACAGCAGGGGATATCTGCATTTTCGAGCGCTTTTTCCAGCCGGCGCGTCAGGCCGAGCTTCCGGATGCCCGCATCAGTAATGATCAGGACTTTTCCGCATTTCTTTTTCCGGATGATTTCCGGCAGGGCTTTTACACTGCCTGCGATCTTAGGTTTTCGATAGGGCAGGAACGGCAGGGCGATTTTTAATCCGGCCTGAAACGTCCTGCAGTAGATTTTTTTGATAGGGTTCACGTCAACAGATCCTTTCCGGCGCAGTTAGTCACAGCGCTTCTTATTTTTGTATTGTGTCTTCTGAAAAATATTAGCAGTTGCAATTTTATTTGTCAATAAATCAGTGATTTCATAATGTGCCGCGTATTCTTCGTCATATACCTGCCGAAGAAAAATATTGTAATAAGACTTCATTTTCTGTATAATATATCCTTAGCAGTCTAGAAATCATGCGTTACGATGAGTTATCCATCTGCGCGGTCCGAGGAGTAAATATGGGGATTCCTGTTAAGCTGGAAGTATTTGAAGGGCCTCTTGACCTTCTGCTTCATCTGATCGATAAAAACAAAATAGATATCTATGACATACCGATTGTTGAGATTACAAATCAATATATGGAATATATCCGGAATATGCAGAGAGAAGATCTGAATATCATGAGTGAATTCCTTGTAATGGCAGCCACACTTCTGGATATTAAATGCCGGATGCTCCTGCCCAAAGAAGTAAACGGGGACGGCGAAGAGGAAGATCCGCGCCGTGAGCTGGTAGAACAGCTCCTGCAGTATAAGATGTACAAATATATCGCCAATAAGTTCAGGGACCGTGAACTGGATTCGGATATGGTGTTTTATAAAGAGCCTGCCATACCGGAGGAAGTGGAGGAATATGTGGAACCGGTCGATCTGGACAATCTGTTGGGTGATCTCACACTGCAGAAATTAGCCGTGGTTTTTCAGGAGGTCATGAAACGTCAGACTGACAAGATCGACCCGGTCAGAAGTAAATTCGGAAAGATTGAAAAAGAAGAAGTGACTCTTAAGGATAAATTTACATACATCCACAGTTATATGAAAGATCACAAAAGATTCAGCTTCCGTCAGCTGCTCGAGAAACAATACACCAGGATGCACATTGTCGTTACATTTCTCGCGATCCTGGAAATGATGAAACTCGGAGAAATCCATGTAGAGCAGGAAAAGACATGCGGGGACATCATGATCGAGAGAACGGGTATACTGACGGAAAGAACGGAGGATGCAGATGGAAATTGAAAAATATCAGGCGGCGATCGAAGCAATCCTGTTTACAATGGGAGATTCCGTGGGAATTGACAAGATCGCGGCAGCGATCGGACATGACGAGGATACGACGCGAAAACTCATCCACAATATGATGGACCGATACGAAGAAGAAGACCGCGGCATCCGCATCATAGAACTTGAGAACTCCTATCAGTTCTGTACGAAGAGAACAATGTACGAATACCTGATCCGCGTGGCAAAACAGCCGCGCAGATATACCCTGACGGATGTTCTTCTGGAAACGCTTTCCATCGTAGCTTACCGTCAGCCGGTAACAAAACTGGAGATCGAGAACATACGCGGCGTAAAATCCGATCATGCGGTAAACAAACTGGTAGAGTACGGACTGATCGAGGAGACAGGCAGGCTGGATGCTCCCGGCCGGCCGATCCTTTTCGGAACAACAGAAGAGTTTTTGCGCCGCTTCAGCCTGCAGTCTCTGGAAGAACTCCCCGCTCTTGATCAGGAGCAGATTGAACATTTCAAGGAGGAGGCGGAAGATGAAGCGCAGTTAAGGCTCGAAATATAAACGGATTCTATTTCAGGGGATGTTCTCATATATTTTCCAGTAAGAGAGGAGAGGGAGGCACCCCTTTATGGTGAAAATATTTGTCAGAAGATGCTCCGGAATCTTACTCGCCGTCCTAATGACAGTTTCGGTTCTGTCCGCCTCGCCTGCCGTCGTGTCAGCCGGGACTTCCGACGGAATAACTTCGGACTCTGAAATGCGGCCCTCCGAATTATACGCCCGTTACGCAGTCCTGATGGACGCAGGCACCGGGCGCGTTTTATTTTCCAAGGGCGGCGATACGGAGGCTCCAATGGCCAGTACAACAAAGATCATGACCTGCATCCTTGCCCTGGAAAACGGAAATCTGTCTGATGAAGTCAGCGTAAGCGGCAATGCCGCCTCGCAGCCGGAGGTAAAGCTGGGAATGGCCGAGGGACAGCGGTTTCTCCTGAAAGACCTTCTGTATTCACTGATGCTTGAATCCCATAATGACACAGCCGTGGCAATTGCGGAGCAGATCGGCGGCAGTGTAAAGGGCTTCGCTGACCTGATGAACAGCAAAGCGGAAGAACTCGGATGTACTTCTACATATTACATTACACCGAACGGGCTGGATGCTGAAGACGAGAACGGAATCCATCATACCACGGCAAGAGATCTCGCGCGGATCATGATGTACTGCATCATGGAATCGCCCGCAAAAGACCGGTTTCTGGAAATCACACGTACAGAGACTTATTCGTTTACGGACTGTGACGGCAGCAGAACCTATACCTGCACAAATCATAACGCGTTTCTCAAAATGATGGAGGGTGCGCTGACAGGAAAGACAGGATTCACTGCGGATGCCGGTTACTGTTATGTGGGAGCGCTTAAAAATGATGACCGGACATTTATCGTGGCGCTTCTCGCCTGCGGCTGGCCCAATAACAAGGGGTATAAATGGTCGGACACAAGAAAGCTTATGACATATGCCATTGAAAATTATTCATATCGGGAGATAGGTCCTTCCTTCGGGGAGGATATCGCCGCTCTGACGATCAATGTTGAAAACGGGTATACAGACGGTTTCCCGCAGAACACAGCGGTAAAAATCGGCCTGACTTCGGACGGGGAATCCGTAAGAATTCTTCTGAAGCAGGATGAGGAAGTGGAAAGCGAACTGCAGCTTATGGATAACATCAGCGCGCCTCTGCAGGAGGGACAGCAGCTCGGTGAGATCATTTACTCTGTAAACGGCAGCCGTATCGTATCCTATCCGCTGTATGCAGATGAAACAGTGATGGAAAGAACCTTCCGGATCTGCCTGTACTATATCAGAGATTGTTTTTTTCTGAACAGTGGATATTAAAATAAATCAATAAAAATGATTAAATTCACCACTGGTATTACATTGATTCATATGATAGTATTGACAAGGATAAAATAAGACAAACAAATTGATTAATTATAAGGAGATGTACAAAAATGGAAAACTGGAAGAAATACGAAAAGACATATTTTATGCCGCCTGAACCATGTTACGACTGGGTCAGAAAAGATGCGATCGATAAAGCTCCCATCTGGTGCAGCGTTGACTTAAGAGACGGCAATCAGGCGCTGGTCGAACCTATGAGTCTGGATGAAAAACTGGAGTTCTTCCAGATGCTCGTTGATATCGGCTTCAAAGTGATCGAGGTCGGGTTTCCGGCAGCATCGGAGACAGAATACCAGTTCCTCCGCACGCTGATCGAGCAGAATATGATCCCGGATGATGTGACGATCCAGGTGCTGACTCAGGCGCGCGAGCATATCATCAAGAGAACTTTTGAAGCGGTAAAAGGAGCGCCGCATGCGATCATACATGTATACAACTCTACATCGGTAGCACAAAGAGAACAGGTCTTTAAGAAAAGCAAAGAAGAGATCAAGAAGATCGCAACAGACGGAGCAGAGCTTCTGAAAAAACTTGCGGAAGAAACATCCGGCAATTTTACATTCGAGTACAGTCCAGAGAGTTTTCAGGGAACGGAAGTTGATTACGCTCTTGAAGTGTGCAACGCGGTACTTGATATCTGGCAGCCGGCAAAAGACAATAAAGCGATCATCAACCTGCCCACTACGGTAGAAAACGCAATGCCTCATGTATTTGCCAGTCAGGTGGAATATTTCAGCAAACATCTGCGTTACAGAGAAAACGTGATTCTTTCCCTTCACCCGCACAATGACCGCGGGTCCGGCATCAGTGACGCGGAACTCGGCATCCTTGCCGGCGCGGACCGTATCGAGGGAACCTTGTTCGGAAACGGTGAACGCACGGGAAATGTGGATATTATCACACTCGCCATGAACATGTTTTCTCAGGGCGTTGATCCGGAACTTGATTTCTCCAATATGAGCGATATATGCGAGGTATATGAACGTGTGACAAGAATGAGCGTTTCCCCGCGCCAGCCATACGCGGGAGAACTTGTATTTACAGCATTTTCCGGCTCCCATCAGGATGCGATCGCAAAAGGAATGGCTTGGAGGGAAGAACACGGTCTGTATAAATGGAGTGTTCCGTATCTTCCGATCGATCCGCAGGATGTGGGAAGAAGATATGATTCCGACGTGATCCGTATTAACAGCCAGTCCGGAAAAGGCGGCGTAAACTACATCCTGAAACAGAGCTTCGGCATCAGTCTGCCGGAAAAGATGCGCGAGGAAGTCGGCTATCTTGTCAAAGATGTATCCGACAAGGCGCACAAAGAGCTCACACCGGATCTGATCTACCGGATATTCGAAGACAACTATATCAATGCTAAGCCGGTATTTGCCGTGGATGAATGCCATTTCAAACAAGAGGACGGTATCATTGCCGAGGCGACGATCCATCACAACAACAGCAACTTTAATATTACCGGAGTCGGGAACGGACGTCTGGATGCGGTCAGCAATGCGATCAAACATTATTTTGACGTAAGCTATGAGCTGTCGGTTTATGAAGAGCACTCCCTGACAAAAGGATCATCATCAAAAGCCGTTGCATATGTGGGCGTTGTCTGCAATAAAAAACGCTACTGGGGTGTCGGAATCGATGCGGACATCATCAAGGCATCGATCCAGGCTCTTGTAGTGGCCGTAAACAAAATCAGGGAAATCGCCGAATCACATGCCGGAAAGGACGAGAGGCTTCTTGAGATCACGAATTATATCTACGCGAATTATAAAGACGTGACCCTTGACGACCTTTCGGAAAAATTTTTTCTTTCAAAACCGTATCTCTCCAAGTATATCAAAGAGAAATCCGGCATGACGTTCGGGGATATCCTGAAAAAGATCCGCATGAAAAAAGCCCGCGCCATGCTGAAAGGAAGCAGTGCCACCGTCGAGAGCATCGCGGAGTCCGTGGGCTATCAGAATGTAGAACACTTTAACCGCGTGTTCAAGAAGATGTATAATATCACGCCCGTGCAGTACCGCAACCGCAAGTAGATCCGGATTTGTATTCTTCGCTTTTTGATGGTATCATATTATAGCAGAATAAGGTGCTGAATATCATAAATTCACACGGTTTACAGGAGGATAGCTATGAATATATCTGAACGGCTTGCGGCTCTGCGCCGTGAGATGGATAGGGAGAACATCGATATCTATATCGTACCCTCTGACGATTTTCATCAGAGCGAGTATGTAGGTGAATATTTTAAGTCACGCCGGTTTATCACAGGTTTCACGGGATCGGCGGGAACCGCCGTGATCACCGGAGATACATCTGCTCTCTGGACGGACGGAAGATATTTTATTCAGGCAGAAAAGGAGCTGTCCGGCAGCGGAATTACGCTCTTCCGGTCCGGCGAGCCGGGAGTGGACACGATTGAACAGTTTCTTAAAAAAAATCTGCCGGAAAAGGGAATCATCGGATTTGACGGACGGACTGTCGGAATAAACACCGGAAAACGGTATGCGCAGATTGCCGCAGAGAAGCATGGCAGCGTATTTTATCAGTCCGATCTGATCGGAAGGATATGGACAGACCGTCCACAGCCTCCGGCTGAAAAGGTGTTTCTCTTAGATGAAAAATACAGCGGAGAAAGTACCGCGTCCAAATTGCGGAGAGTGCGGGATGAGATGAAGAAAGTCTCCGCCGATGTTCATCTGCTCTCCAGTCTTGACGATATCGCATGGCTTTTGAACATCAGGGGAAATGACATTGCGTACTGTCCGCTTGTCCTGTCTTATCTGATGCTCTATGAAGATCATGTGGAATTATATGCAGATGAAAAGAAATTTTCGGATGATGTTCTGGAAGAACTGGAGAAAAACCGGATCTTCCCGAAACCATATAGCGATATATATGCTGAGGCAGGGAAAGTAAACACCTCCTCCGCCATTCTGATGGATCCGGAAAGGGTAAATTATACGCTGTATCAGAGTGTCCCGAAAGAAGTGAAGATCATAGAGCGGGAAAATCCGGAAGTGCTCATGAAATCCATTAAAAATGATACAGAGATTGAAAATACGAAAAAGGCTCATCTCAAGGATGCCGTCGCGCACACGAAATTTATGTTCTGGCTGAAGCACGCGGCTGAATCGGATGAAATCATTACGGAGATTTCGGCATCGGATAAATTGGAGTCTTTCCGCGCGCAGCAGGATGGTTATCTGGAAGCAAGTTTTGCCCCGATCAGCGCATTTGGCGAACATGGAGCCATCGTTCACTACAGTGCGGCTCCCGAGACCAACGCCGCACTGCACAAGGGGAAAATGCTTCTGACGGATACCGGCGGACATTACTGGGAAGGATCAACTGATATTACACGTACCGTTGCCATCGGCGGGATATCACAGAGAGAAAAAGAAGATTTCACCCTCGTGGCAAGAGCGATGCTCCGGCTGATGAACACCGTATTTCTCCATGGATGCACCGGAACAAGTCTGGACTGCATCGCGCGGGAAGTATTCTGGAAAGAAAGGGTCAACTTTAATCACGGCACAGGGCATGGCGTGGGGTATCTTCTCAATGTCCACGAAGCTCCCATAAATTTCCGATGGAAAGAGGGCAGCGCCCCCGCGCGGATCCTGGAGCGCAATATGGTCATTACCGACGAGCCGGGAATCTATATTGAAGGATCCCATGGCGTACGTCTGGAGAACGAACTTCTTGTGTGTGAGGATGAGGCAAACGGATACGGACAGTTCATGCATTTTGAGCCTCTGACCTATGTCCCCATCGATCTTGATGCTCTTTTGCCGGAGAGGATGACGTGTGAAGAGCGGGATATGCTGAATGCTTATCACAGATCAGTATATGAAAAAGTATCGCCGTATCTCAATGAAGATGAAAAAGAATGGCTGAAGCAATATACACGTCCTGTATGACGACACTGTTTTAAAGGATAAATAATTAAGGAATGGAAACTACAGAAACAAATACAAACGAACTGTTTCTCCGGATTGAGGAAAAATACGGCAAAATGAGCAAAGGCCAGAAAAGACTGGCCGACTATGTCAGAAATAATTACGACAAAGCCGTTTTCCTGACAGCATCAAAACTCGGTGAAACCGTGGGCGTAAGCGAGTCGACAGTTGTCCGCTTCGCCATACAGCTCGACTACAAGGGGTATCCGGGATTTCAGAAAGCTCTGGAAGAACTTGTCCGCACAAAACTGAATTCCATACAAAGGATGGAGGTGACTTACGGCAGGATCAGTCAGAAAGAAATCCTGGAGACCGTACTCCATTCAGATATTGAGAAGATCAAGCAAACACTGGCCGTAATTGACCACAAAGCTTTCAATCTTGCCATTGATACGATCCTGAACGCGCGGAAGATTTATGTCATCGGTATCCGGAGCTGCGCGCCTCTGGCGTCCTTTTTGAGCTTCTACCTGAATCTGGTCTGCGACAATGTGACGCCGGTAACTACGAACAGTTCAAGCGAAATTTTCGAACAGCTTATCCGAATCGGAGAAGACGACGTGATCATCGGGATCAGTTTTCCAAGGTATTCGATGCGTACGTTAAAAGCGCTGGAATTTGCCAGCAACAGAAAGGCAAAAGTGATCACACTTACCGACAGTGTACATTCACCGATGAACCTGTATTCTTCCTGCAACCTGATCGCGCGGAGCGATATGGCCTCCATTGTGGATTCGCTTGTCGCTCCTCTGAGTGTGATCAATTCGCTCATCGTGGCGCTGTGCATGAAAAAACAGAAAGAAGTGGTATCGACTCTGGAAACACTTGAGGATATCTGGGGAGAATATCAGGTATACAGCGGAGATGAATTAAATCCGGTCAGCACATCGTTTCCGGCTTCCGATCCGGGAAGTTCTGACGGTGATAACAAAGGCGGATACTCCGGCGGCAATGTGACGGAAGGAGCGGAACATGAGTAAAGTCCTGATCACAGGCGGCGGCGCTGCAGGGATGATGGCGGCTGTTGCCGCCGCAAAAAGCGGAAATAATGTCGAGTTATTCGAGAAAAATGAAAAGCTAGGAAAGAAGCTCTTTATCACCGGAAAAGGCCGGTGCAATATCACAAACGCAGCGGATCTGGAGGACTTCTTCCCTGCTGTGGCCAGCAATCCGAAATTCCTTTACAGTGCGTTTTACAACTTTACAAACGAACAGGTCATTTCATTTTTCGAGGAACTCGGCGTGAAGACAAAAGCAGAACGGGGCGGAAGAGTATTTCCTGTATCAGATCATTCTTCCGATGTGATCCATGCCCTGAAACACGAGATGGAGCGGCTCGGTGTAAAGATCAATCTGAATGCCGAAGTAAAGGGACTGATCATTGATAAGAATCCTGCCGGAGGAACTGTAAAAGGGCTCCGTCTTGTTTCCGGAAAGAAAATATCCGGAGACGCCGTCATTGTCGCAACCGGCGGTATTTCCTATCCGTCTACCGGATCTACGGGAGACGGATACCGCTTTGCGCGCGAATGCGGCCACAAAGTTTCAAAACTTTCCCCTTCCCTTGTACCGATGGAAGTAAAAGAATGGTATGCCGGCGAACTGATGGGGCTTTCTCTTCGCAATATCGAGATCCGGATCACGGACGGCAGGAAGAAGCTGTATCAGGAATTCGGTGAGATGCTCTTTACCCACTACGGAGTGACCGGGCCGGTGATCTTAAGCGCCAGCAGTATTGCCGGGAAACGATTAAAAGATAAGGAGCTTACGCTCCATATCGATCTGAAGCCCGCGCTGACGGAAGCACAGCTTGACAAACGGGTGCTGCGGGAGTTCGAGGCAAACCACAACCGGCAGTTCAAAAACGCGGTGGACAGCCTCTTTCCGGCAAAACTCCGACCGGTTATCGTAGATCTGTCCGGCATCCCGGAAGATAAGAAGGCCAATGAGATCACCAAAGAAGAGCGTCTCCGATTCGTCCGTCTTATCAAAGACTTTACCATGACGCTGACAGGACTTCGCGGCTACAACGAAGCTATTATTACAAAGGGCGGCGTGTCTGTCAAAGAGATCGATCCGGGAACAATGGAATCAAAGCTGGTAAAAGGACTCTACTTTGCCGGGGAGGTTCTGGATCTGGACGCGGTGACAGGAGGATATAATCTGCAGATCGCATGGAGTACAGGGCGGCTTGCCGGGGTAAATGCAGGCAGAACATAAAAATTAAATCAATTAATTTCACGGAGGAAAAAACATGGGCTATAATGTGGCTATCGACGGACCGGCAGGAGCCGGAAAGAGCACCATCGCGAAGCTGGTGGCGAAGGAGAAAGGCTATATATATGTAGATACAGGGGCAATGTACCGGGCCCTCGCCATCCATTTCCTGAAAAAGGGGATTGCACCGGAGAATACAGAAGACGTTATTGAAGCGTGCAGCGATGCGGACGTCTCTATCCGTTATGAAGATGGAACTCAGCAGGTGTATTTGAACGGAGAAAATGTAACCGACATGCTCCGCACAGAGGAAGTGGGAAACATGGCTTCTAAGACTTCGCCGGTTCCGGAAGTGAGAGAGAAGCTCCTTGAGCTCCAGAGAACGCTCGCAAAGGAGAATGACGTGATCATGGACGGGCGTGACATCGGGACGAATATCCTGCCTGACGCAGACGTCAAGATTTATCTGACAGCCAGTGTGGAGACGCGGGCAAAGCGCCGTTATGAAGAACTCAAAGAGAAAGGAAAAAACTGTGATCTTGATCAGATTGCCGGGGATATTAAAGAACGGGACGAACGCGATATGAACCGGGAAACAGCGCCGCTAAAAAAAGCGGATGACGCGATTCTGGTGGACAGCTCCTGCATGACAATCCCGGAAGTAGTATCTGAGATCTGCAGCCATTGCAAATAATCCGTATGAAAGTGATCAAAGCGAAGACAGCCGGATTCTGTTTCGGCGTAAAGCGAGCCGTGGATACAGTCTACGAGCAGGTAGATGCATGTAATGAACCGATATACACCTACGGCCCGATCATTCACAACGAGGAAGTTGTAAAAGATCTGGAGAACAGGGGAGTCGTTGTGCTCCGCGCGGAAGAGGATCTGGAGAATATCTCCGGAGGAACCGTCGTCATCCGTTCTCACGGGGTTGAGAAGAGGATCTATGACAAACTTGCGGCCAAAGGACTCCGTATTGTAGACGCCACCTGCCCTTTTGTAAAAAAGATACACAATATCGTACAGAAAGAGAGCGCTGCAGGGAAGTATATCCTGATCATCGGTAATCCGGACCACCCTGAAGTGATCGGGATCCGGGGATGGGCGGGGAAAAACGCGTCAGTGATCCGGAACGCCGATGATATTGAGAATATCGATCCCGGCAGACTGGGAAAAATATGCGTTGTATCCCAGACGACATTTAATTACAATAAATTTAAAGATTTAGTTGAAATTATCAAGAAAAAGAGTTATGATAGTAGTGTTTTAAATACGATCTGCAACGCCACAAAAGAGCGGCAGACAGAAGCAGAAAACATCGCAGAGTCGGTGGATGCTATGATAGTTATTGGCGACAAACATAGTTCCAATACTCAGAAGTTATTTGAAATATGCCGCAAGGCATGTAACAATACGTACTATATACAGACACTTGACGATTTGGATTTGAATCAATTAGGGTCAGTGGAAACAGTAGGTATTACAGCAGGGGCGTCCACGCCCAACAATATAATTGAGGAGGTTCAAAATAATGTCAGAATTATCTTTTGAACAGATGTTAGACGAGTCATTCAAAACAATTCGCAACGGAGAGGTAGTTGAAGGTACCGTAATCGATGTAAAGCCGGATGAGATCATCCTTAATATCGGGTATAAAGCGGATGGTATCATCACGAAGAATGAATATTCAAATGATCAGTCTCTTGACCTTACAACTGTTGTTTCCGTTGGGGATAAGCTGACAGTTAAAGTCCTGAAAGTAAACGACGGAGAGGGTCAGGTTCTTCTTACATATAAGAGACTTGCGGCTGAGAAAGGAAATGAAAGGCTGCGTGAGGCATATGAGAACAAAGAGGTTCTCAAAGCTACAGTCACTCAGATACTCGGCGGCGGCATCTGTGCGACAGTTGACGAGGTAAGAGTATTTATTCCGGCAAGTCTCGTATCTGATTCCTATGAGAAAGATCTCAGTAAATATGAGGGGCAGGAGATTGAATTTGTGATCAGTGAGTTCAATCCGAGAAGAAACCGTGTGATCGGTGACAGAAGACAGCTTCTCGTTGCAGAGCGTGCCGAAAAGCAGAAAGAACTGTTCGCAAAACTTAAAGTAGGCGACAGGATTGACGGAATTGTTAAAAACGTGACGGATTTTGGCGCTTTCGTTGATTTGGGCGGGGTCGACGGTCTTCTCCATATTTCGGAAATGTCATGGGGCAGAGTCGATAATCCGAAGAAACTCTTTCATGTCGGTGACTCGCTGACTGTTCTTGTAAAAGATATCCATGACACGAAAATAGCGCTCAGCCTGAAATTCCCGGAGACAAATCCGTGGGCGAATGCGTCCGAAGATTTTGCGGTCGGCAGAATTATTACGGGAAAAGTTGCGCGTATGACAGATTTTGGCGCTTTTGTCGAACTTGCGCCGGGAGTTGACGCGCTTTTGCATGTTTCGCAGATTTCCAGAACGCATGTTGACAAACCGTCGGACGTTCTGGCGATCGGTCAGGAGATCACAGCAAAGATTGTTGATCTCAACGAAGCGGAAAAGAAAATCAGTCTCAGCATGAAAGTTCTTGAATCGGAACAGGCAGAAGAGATTTCCGACCGGTATTCTGAAGAGGATACAGAAGCATAAGATCATTCAACAAAAGGAGCAGCGGACAAGCTGTTCCTTTTGTGTGCTTATTGTTAAATATTCAACAAGATGTTTGCGCAAATATGCAATTTTTCTCGAAAAATCACTGGATTTCAGTGCTTTAATCTAGTACAATAATATACATAAATCAAAGGCGAGAACAGCGGTTAGTCAGACTGCTGTTCATTTGCTGTTAGAAAGGAAGAGATAAATGGGACTTCTGACATTTAAAGGCGGAATCCATCCGGATGATGGAAAACGTTTTTCTAAAGATCAGGCAATCCGCCCGGTTACGCCAAAAGGCGATATGGTATACCCTCTTTCACAGCATATCGGCGCACCTGCCAATCCGATTGTGAAAAAAGGAGACCATGTCCTGAAGGGACAGATGATCGCCGAGGCGGGCGGTTTTGTGTCCGCACCTGTCTATTCATCTGTTTCAGGCACTGTAAAAGGACTTGAACAGCGTTTTAATCCGACAGGAAGCAAAACGGAATGCATCGTGATCGAGAATGACGGAGAATACCGGGAAACCGAGTATGAACCTGTGAAATCATTGGATGAAATGACAAGAGAGGAGATACTCGACCGAATCGGAAATGCCGGGATCGTCGGTATGGGCGGCGCCGGATTTCCTACAAGAGTAAAGCTTTCACCAAAAGAACCCGATAAGATCGAATATGTCATTGCCAACTGTGCCGAATGTGAACCGTATATTACCGCCGACTATAGAAGAATGCTGGAAAATACGGAAGAACTTGTCAGCGGTATGAAGGTTGTACTCTCACTGTTCCCGAATGCCAAAGGATTTTTTGCCGTGGAGGACAATAAGAAGGACTGCGCTGAAAAGATCAGGGCTGCCATTGCAGACGAACCCCGCATGGAAGTCAGGCTTCTGGCGACCAAGTATCCTCAGGGCGCTGAGCGTCAGCTGATCTACGCTGTCACCGGACGCGCGATCAATTCATCGATGCTTCCGGCGGATGCCGGATGCATTGTGGATAATGTAGAGACGCTGATCGGCATACATACTGCCGTGATAGACGGGAAGCCGCTGACAGAGAGAGTCGTTACCGTAAGCGGCGACGCGGTCACATCTCCCGGTAATTTTAAGGCGCTCCTCGGTACAAATCATCAGGATCTGATCGAAGCGGCCGGCGGCTTTTCCGCTGAACCTGAAAAGCTGATCTCCGGCGGACCGATGATGGGTTTTGCGATGGTAACTGCTGATACGCCGGTCACAAAGACTTCTTCCTCCATACTTGCTTTCAAAGAGGATATTGTCGCAAAAAGCCGGGAAACGGCATGCATCAACTGCGGGAGATGCGTGGAGGTCTGCCCGAGCAGGATCGTGCCCTCCAGGCTGGCTGATCTGGCACAACGTTATGATGAAGACGCTTTTGTTGCAATGAACGGACTTGAATGTGTGGAATGCGGCTCCTGCAGCTATGTCTGTCCCGCAAAAAGGCCGTTGAAACAGGCTATCGGCTCGATGCGCAAGACGGCTCTTGCAAACAAGCGGAAAAAGTAAGAGAGGTGAGTGTAAATTGAACGGGAAATTAAATGTATCATCATCGCCGCACATCCGTGACAGGATCAAGAGCAGTAATATCATGCTCATGGTCATCATCGGACTTCTCCCCGCAACTCTGTTCGGTATCTGGAATTTTCGTTATGAGAATGCATGGGTCCTGGTTGTTGTCACAACAGCGGCGGCTGTCTTATCTGAGTATATCTGGGAAAAGTTAATGCACAAGCCGATCACGATCAAGGACTGCAGTGCCGTTGTGACCGGACTTCTGCTCGCTCTGAACCTTCCGCCTACACTTCCATGGTGGATGGGGGCCGTGGGAGCGGTATTCGCTGTTATAGTAGTCAAACAACTTTTCGGCGGACTCGGGCAGAACTTCATGAATCCGGCTCTTGCGGCCCGCTGTTTCCTGTTGATCTGCTTTACAAGCAAAATGACTGATTTCGTCTATGACGGAGTGAGCGGAGCAACACCGCTCGCAAATCTGAAATCCGGAGAGACAGTCAACACGCTGGATATGCTGCTCGGCTTTACGCGCGGCACGATCGGAGAGACATCTGTCATCGCTATCATGATCGGAGCGATGTTCCTGATCCTGATGGGTGTGATCGATCTTCGGATTCCGGGCTCCTATATCATATCTTTTGTTGTATTTATCGCACTGTTCGGAGGACACGGATTTGATCCGCAGTATATCACCGCGCATCTTTGCGGCGGCGGACTGATGCTCGGCGCATGGTTCATGGCGACGGATTATGTGACTTCCCCGATCACCAGCAGCGGAAAGATCATATACGGGATATGCATGGGACTTTTGACCGGTCTGTTCCGTCTCTTCGGCGGCTCGGCGGAAGGCGTTTCCTATGCTATCATTATCAGTAACCTTTTGGTTCCTTTGATCGAAAAGGTCACTCTCCCAAAACCATTCGGTAAAGGAGGAGAAAAATGATGAATAAGATAATCAAAAATACACTGATCCTGACCGCGATCACTGTCGTATCCGGACTTCTCCTCGGCATTGTATACGGCGCAACAAAAGAACCCATCGCCCAGGCGCAGGAGAATACGAAGCAGGAAGCATACAGAGCGGTTCTTTCCGATGCCTCCGAATTTGAGTCCGTTGATTTTGATTCGGACAGCGCTGCCGCCCTTCTCTCTGATAACGGTTATACATCCGACGAGATCACGGAAGTAGCGGAAGGGACAGACGACAGTGGCGAGATTGTCGGATATGTTATCAGCGTCCAGTCAAGCGAGGCCTATGACGGCACTCTGGAGTTATCTGTGGGTATTTCCTCAGACGGAACCGTAAAAGGCGTTGAAATGCTTGATATCAGCGAGACAGCCGGACTTGGCATGAAAGCTGATGAAGATGATTTCAAAGATCAGTTCAAGGATCAAAATGTAGAGAATTTCACCTATACAAAGACCGGTGAAGAAGGCGACGGGATGATCGATGCTATCAGCGGCGCTACCATCACGACAAATGCTGTTACCAATGCCGTGAATTCGGCGCTCGTATATTATCAGAATGAATTGGACGGCAGTCAGTCAGGAGGCGAAGTCAATGAATAAATGTACAGAACGTATTTATAATGGACTTGTAAAGGAAAACCCGACATTCGTCCTCATGCTCGGAATGTGTCCGACTCTTGCCGTCACCACATCGGCTGTCAACGGTATCGGTATGGGTCTGTCTACAACTGCGGTTCTGATCATGTCGAATATGCTGATCTCCATGCTCAGAAAGATCATACCGGACTCTGTCAGAATGCCGGCGTTTATCGTGGTCGTTGCGTCCTTTGTAACGATCGTGGATTTTCTGCTGGAGGGATTTGTACCGAGCCTGTATGATTCTCTCGGGCTGTACATACCGCTGATCGTGGTAAACTGTATTATCCTTGGCCGTGCAGAGAGCTATGCGTCAAAGAATCCCGTACTCCCGTCCATTTTCGACGGCATCGGCATGGGACTCGGCTTTACGGTCGGTCTGGCTGCGATCGGTATCGTAAGAGAGCTGATCGGCGCCGGGCAGATCTTCGGAATCCAGATTATGCCCGATTCTTACGAGCCTTTTACAATCTTCATCCTGGCTCCGGGAGCCTTCTTCGTTCTCGCGTGTCTGATCGCTCTTCAGAATAAAGTGAAGAGCAATCTGGCAAGGCAAGGGAAAGAAGTTCCGAAATCTGGCGGATGCGGCGAAGGCTGTGTTTCCTGTGCAAGCAGAGGGATCTGCGGAGGCCATCTGCCGGAAACCGGAACAGCTTCCCCGTTGTCCTCCGAAGCGGTAAAAGGTGCAGACAAAACGAAAGAACAGGAGGGAGTATAAATGCAGGAATTACTTTTGATCGCAGTCGGTACTGCATTCGTCAACAACGTTGTACTCAGCCAGTTCCTCGGGATCTGTCCATTCCTCGGTGTTTCGAAAAATGTAAAGACAGCGGCCGGAATGGGCGGAGCCGTTGTGTTCGTCATTACGATCGCATCTTTCGTGACCGGGCTGATCTATAAATTTATCCTCGGCAATCCGAATATTATGAACGGCGAACTTGACTATCTCAATACGATCGTATTCATTCTGGTCATTGCGGCACTGGTACAGTTTGTCGAGATGTTCCTGAAAAAATCTATGCAGTCGCTCTACAATGCCCTCGGCGTTTACCTTCCGCTGATCACGACGAACTGCGCGGTCCTCGGTGTCGCGCTGACGAATGTAGAAAGCGGATACGGACTGCTGACCGGCGTTGTAAACGGATTCGCAACTGCTTTCGGATTTCTTGTGTCTATTGTACTTATGGCAGGTATCCGTGAGAAAACAGAGCATAATGATGTACCGGAATCCTTTAAGGGAACTCCGATCGTTCTTGTGACGGCCGGTCTGATGGCGATCGCATTCTTCGGATTCTCAGGATTGATATAGGAGGAAAGATGATATGAGTATAATGGGAATTATTCTTGCCGTCGTTGTAGTCGGCGCTACCGGTCTGTTCATCGGCATCTTTCTGGGAGTCTCTGATAAAGCGTTTGCAGTGGAAACAGATGAAAGAGAAGATGCTATCATGGAAGTACTGCCGGGAAACAACTGCGGCGGATGCGGATACGCGGGATGCTCCGGACTTGCCGCGGCGATCGTTGCCGGAGAAGCCGAAGTCGGAGGATGTCCGGTGGGCGGCGCTCCTGTAGCCGCGAAGATCGGCGCGATCATGGGTGTAGACGCGGGAGAGCAGGAGAGGAAAACGGCCTTCGTAAAATGCGGCGGTACCTGCGAAAAGGCGAAAACAGAATATGAATATTACGGGATCAGGGACTGTGTCATGGCAAGCCAGATGCAGGACGGCGGTGCAAAAGGATGCGCATACGGATGCCTCGGCTATGGATCCTGCGTGGCTGCCTGTCCGTTTGACGCGGTCCACATCGTGGACGGAATTGCTGTCGTTGACAAAGAAGCCTGCAAAGCCTGCGGCAAATGCGTGGCTGCCTGCCCGAAACACCTGATCGAGCTGATTCCGTATAAACAGCAGACATTTGTTCAGTGCAATTCCAATGAGAAAGGCAAAGCGCTGATGGATGTATGCCAGATAGGATGTATCGGCTGCCGTCTCTGTGAAAAGAACTGTGAGGCAGGTGCCATCACGGTAAGCAACTTCCTTGCACACATCGATGCGGATAAATGTACGAACTGCGGCGTGTGCGCAGAAAAATGTCCGAGGAAGATCATTAAGATATAATTTTGTGTTTATCAGAGAGGTATCCTGTGATAAATTGTCCGAAAATCAAACGGATACAGTTGATTGACTCACACATATTCGGAGCAGTCGGGATTGTAATGCTTCCGGCTGCTCCGAAAGGTGCATCATTCAGCTGTATCCGTTTGATTTTCTGTGTTCATCCAATCCAATCGGAAGTATCTCTTCGATAAACACACTATTTACAGAAAACCGGTTAAAAAAGCCCACTTAAAAGACGAATTTTACTCCAGCACTTCCAGTTCGATCTCATCGCTGCTTGTATGGATCTCCCCGTCTTTTGTGACGAATACGGCTTCCACTCCATCGAGACTGCGGATCAGTTCAAGACCGTCCTCCAGCCCCATGGCAAAGCAGGCAGTGCTCAGGGCATCTCCGTCTGTCGATCCATCGGAGATGATCGTCACCTGATCGAGATCATTCTGCACAGGATATCCTGTATCCGGATCGAGAATATGGTGGTAGATCACGCCGTCTTTCTCAAAATATCTTTCATAATCACCGGATGTTACAACAGACTGATCATCGACGGATACCACAGCCATAGCGGTTCCTGTCTCCGCAAACGGCTTCTGAAGGCCGATCCGGAAGTCTGTTCCGTCATAGCGTTCTCCAAGAGCGAGCATATTCCCGCCCAGATTAATAAGCGCGTGCTCAATCTCTTCACTCTCAAGATATTCTTTCAGTTTGTCCGCAATGTATCCTTTGGCAATGCCTCCCAGATCAATTTGTGCTTCCGGATCCGTGAGGACAACAGTATTTCCGCTCACGCTGACACAATGATAGTCTACATGAGTTACTGCCTCCGCCAGTTCATCAGGATCGGGAAGCGTCTTGTCTTCGTTATCTGTAAAATCCCAGAGGCTCAACGCGGAAGCAATGGTTATATCAAAAAGTCCGTCTGATATTTCTCCGTATTCCAGCCCCTTTTGGATGAGCCCGGCAGTCTCGTCAGAAACGGACACCGGTTCGCCCCCGGCATTATTTATCTCTGAAATCTCGCTTGTATCTATCGTTGCGCTGAACATCTGCTCATATTTTTCACACATCTCCCGGCAGTGATCTATAATGTCCTGATCAGCGCCCCATACCTCAATCTGCACAACCGTATCAAAATATGTTCCGGTCATGGTAAGCGACTCATTGTCCCGGGATGCTGCACACCCGGAGAGCAGCGCGGCAGACAGCAGCGAAAATACCATAAATACTATAAAAAATGTCCTTGCTTTTTTCCGACTCAACGATCTTGTTCCTTTCTTTTTTGCTGACCTGTTTATTATATATGATTTTGTCTCTGATCACAACAAACCGGAGGCGTCTTTTGGTCATGACAATCGAACATGTGATTGCATAATAAAAATCTGTGTGCTATGATAGCATAGGTGAAGAGATAACTATGGTTAACCAGAGGCAGCTGATTATGAAAAAAAATGATCTGATTCTTGCAGCAGCAGTTCTGGCTGTGGCTGCGGCGATCCTTGTATTCCAGTTTTTCCGGCAGGACAGCGGAGAACAGACTGTGGAAATATCTGTTGACGGGGAACTTTTCGGAACTTATGATCTCACGGAGGATCAGACGATCGATATCGGTGATTCGAACCGCATCGTAATAGAGGACGGAGAGGCATATATGGCGTGGGCTGACTGCCCGGATCAGATCTGTGTCAACCACAGGTCAGTCTCAAAAAACGGTGAGAGTATTATCTGTCTCCCCAATCAGGTTGTTGTAACTGTTGTAAGTTCTGAAGAAAGCGGCCTTGACGCGGTCGCGCAGTAGAGAGGAAGCAGAGGTTGAAAAACAGAGTCGCATATTTCGGAATATTTACAGCTCTTGCACTGATCTTCAGTTATATAGAAACACTGTTCCCGATCCAGTTCGGTGTTCCGGGCATCAAGCTCGGTCTCGCCAATCTGATCACTGTGATCGTACTCTATAAAACAGACTGGCAGGAAGCGCTCCTGCTATCGGCAGTGCGGATCATACTTGCAGGATTTATCTTCGGAAATCTGTTCAGTATCGTATACAGCCTTGCCGGCGGTATCCTGAGCATGGCGGTCATGACGCTGTTAAAGAAATCCGGCCGGTTCAGTGTGTCCGGGATCAGCATGGCCGGAGGAGTATTTCATAATATCGGTCAGTTGGTCGTGGCGATGATCGTAGTTGAGACCTATCAGGTAGGGTATTATCTGCCCGTGCTCCTTATCGCGGGCCTGATTACCGGCGCCGTGATCGGCGCTGCAGCCGGAGAAATTCTGAAACGGATACAGGATCTCTCGTTTCAATAGCAAAGGAAGTAAAAGATGATTTCATATGTAAGAGGAAAACTGGCGGCAGTAGAACCGCAGAAAGCCGTCATAGATGTCGGCGGGATAGGATATGGCGTATATATGCCGCAGCAGGCGTTATCACTGCTCCCGCAGCCGGGAGATGAAGTAAAATTATATACCTATCTTAATGTCAGGGAAGACGCGATGCAGTTGTTCGGTTTTCTCACAAAAGACGATCTGGAAATTTTCAGGCTTGTGATCGGTGTGAGCGGCATAGGGCCGAAAGGCGGACTCAATATACTCTCCTGTATGTCGCCGGACGAACTGCGGTTTGCCATTATGTCGGGGGATGCAAAGGCAATCTCCGCCGCTCCGGGCATCGGGAAGAAGACTGCTGAGAAGCTGATCCTGGAACTTCGCGATAAAGTAGATATCGAGGATATGCTGAACAGCGCCGCACACGGCGGCACGGAGCAGTTTCATGCGGGAGAGGCAGAGAGCCGTATACAGGAAGAAGCAGTACAGGCTCTTACCGCGCTCGGATACGGAAATTCAGAGAGCCTTCGGGCCGTCAAAAAGACATCTCCGGATTGCAGGACTGTGGAAGACATACTGAAAGAGGCATTGAAATATCTTTTCTGAGAATAGGATTATTTAGTTATTATGGGAAAACGAATCATTACGACAGAAAATCTGGAGGAAGATCTTGAAATTGCGGGCGAACTGCGCCCCAGGTATCTGAAAGATTATATAGGGCAGGAAAAAGCAAAACAGACGCTGTCTGTCTATATCGAGGCCGCCAAAGCGAGGGGGGAGGCTTTGGATCATGTTCTGTTCTACGGACCTCCGGGGCTGGGAAAGACTACGCTTGCCGGTATCATAGCCAATGAAATGGGCGTAAACATGAAAGTTACTTCGGGTCCCGCTATTGAAAAACCCGGAGAAATGGCCGCAATCCTGAACAGCCTGCAGGAACACGACGTACTTTTTGTAGATGAGATCCACCGGCTGAACCGTCAGGTGGAAGAAGTGCTCTATCCCGCCATGGAAGACTATGCCATCGATATAATGATCGGCAAAGGCGCCGGAGCGCGCTCCATAAGACTGAATCTTCCGAAATTCACTCTGGTCGGCGCGACGACAAGAGCCGGAATGCTGACTGCTCCCCTGCGCGACCGTTTCGGTGTCGTCAACCGGCTGGAATTCTATACGGATAAAGAGCTGAAAACGATCATTCTTCGTTCCGCATCCGTGCTGGATGTAGAGATAGAAGAGGACGGCGCTCTTGAACTTGCCAGACGTTCCCGTGGAACTCCGCGGCTTGCCAACCGGCTCCTGAAACGTGTCCGCGATTTCGCTCAGGTCAAATACGACGGCAGGATCACTAAAAAAGCGGCGGATTATGCGCTGGACCTTCTTGATGTGGATAAATACGGACTGGATCATATTGACCGAAGCATCCTGCTGACTATGATCAAAAAGTTTCAGGGAGGTCCGGTCGGACTCGATACGCTTGCGGCGGCAATCTCCGAGGACACCGGTACACTGGAGGACGTATATGAGCCTTATCTTCTGAAAAACGGCTTTATCCAGCGCACTCCAAGAGGAAGGATAGCGACAGAACTGGCATACCGGCACCTCGGGATCCCGATGACCTTCAAAGAAACATAAACATATCACGTTTCGGCATTTTCCGAAAAAACAGTTGGTTTTTACCGGTAAATAGTTTATAATAAACCGTATGAAACGCGAGGAGGATGCTATGAGTTCAGCAAAACATTTTACAGAAGTATTGATCGGGGGAAAGGTATATACTCTCAGCGGCTTTGAAGGTGAAGAATATCTTCAGAAAGTATCGTCCTATTTGAATCACAAAATAACAGAATGCGCGAACAGTGAGGGATACAGGAAACAGAGCGCCGACACCAGAAATGTACTTCTCGCCCTGAACATCGCAGATGACTATTTTAAGGCAAAGAAACAGGGGGATTCCCTTGAGAACGATATTGAACTGAAAGACAAAGAGATGTATGATCTGAAGCACGAACTTATCTCCGCACAGATCAAACTTGAAAATGCCGAAAAAGAACTGGCAAAGATCAAAGATGAAAATAATGACCTGCAGATGCAGATCGTAAAACTTGAAACCGAGATGAAGAATCGCAGAAGATAACTGAAACAGGCTGTCCTGACCGGCAGCCTGTTTCATTAATCAGAGTGAAAAGGACATAATTCGACAATATGACGGACAGAAAAATTGAAATTCTTTCACCGGCGGGTTCCTATGCCGCTTTTGAAGCCGCCCTGAAGGCAGGAGCCGATGCGGTCTATGCCGGAGGCGCCAGATTCGGAGCCAGAGCCTATGCGGAAAACTTCACAGAGGCAGAATTGATACAGGCGATCCACGAGACTCATTTTTATGAAAGGAAACTTTATCTCACTGTAAATACACTGCTCAGGGATGATGAGATTGACAGTTTGTACGAGTATCTTTTGCCCTTCTATGAGAACGGACTTGACGCAGTGATCGTGCAGGACATGGGAGTCGTGGAGTATATCCGCAGGTACTTTCCGGATCTCGACATACACGCGAGCACGCAGATGACGGTCACGGGATTTCGGGGAGCAAGATTTATTGAATCTCAGGGGATCACGCGCGTTGTCCCCGCAAGAGAACTGTCGCTTGAAGAGATACGCCGGATCCGCCGCGAGACAGATCTTGAGATCGAATGTTTCGTGCACGGGGCCCTCTGTTACTGTTATTCCGGGCAGTGTCTTTTAAGCAGCATGATAGGAGGACGGAGCGGCAACAGAGGACAGTGCGCACAGCCATGCAGACTGCCCTACACATTCGATAATAAAAAGAAATACTTTTTAAGCCCGAAAGATATCTGTACACTTGAAATCATACCGGACCTTATCGAAGCGGGGATCGATTCGTTCAAAATCGAAGGACGCATGAAAAAGCCGGAATATGTGGCGGGCGTGACATCTCTTTACCGCAAGTATGCGGATATGTACTTTGATACGGGAAGAAAGGGATTTCACGTCCTCCCCGAAGACAGGCAGATGCTTATGGATCTTTATAACCGCGGCGGTTTCTCCTCCGGTTATTTCCGGATGAGGAACGGAAAAGAAATGCTGTCCCTTGACCGGCCGAACCATGCCGGGGTGCCTGCCGCAAAAGTGCAGTATCAGAAAGGGCGGGAAGTGCATGCCCGGACGATCATCGATCTGAATGCCGGCGATGTGCTCGAGATTACCGGCGGTAAAAATAATTATACACTGGGAAAAGCCGTGAAAAAAGGCGGCGCTCTCACATTTCTTGTCAGGAAGCAGGTCTGTCTGCCCAAGGGGATGCTTCTAAACCGTATCCGAAATGAATCTCTTCTGCGGCGCATAGACGACGGCATTATCGGGAAGAAAATGCAGAGACCGGCAGACGGCAGCCTGACAGTAAAGGCAGGAATTCCGGCGCGCCTGAGCGTATGCTCCGGCGGCGCATCCTTTCAGGCAGTCACCGATGAGCCGGTGCAGTCCGCCCGGAGCATTCCCATGGACAGGAACCGCATTTGTTCACAGATCCGAAAGACCGGAAATTCAGAGTTTTACTTTAGAAAACTATCCGTTGAAATGGATGAAAATGTTTTTATTCCTGTCCGGCAGCTCAACTCACTGCGCAGAAGCGCACTTGAAGGCTTAAAAAGGAAGCTTCTGTCACGGAATCTGAGGAAATCGGCATCCTCTCCGCCGGATCCCGCCGGTAATCCCTGCCATACGGACTCGGAAACATGGGTTCCACGCTTTTCTATCTATGCGGAATCCGCCGAACAGCTCAGAGCTGCAGCCTCCTGTATTCAGGAACTCCGGCTGATACCCTACCGGATATATCTGGGCACTGATATACAGACGGCACTGGCGGACGAGAACTATAACGGGCAGATTTCCAAAATTATCAGCCGGTTCAGAATAAACAGGACCGAGATCGTCACCGCAATGCCATATATCCTGCGCAGTACCGGGAGAGGGGAAACCGATAGGCTTTTGGCCGCCGCGGATGTCCTGTCTCCCGACGGCATTCTGATCCGCAATTGTGAAGAATATCAGTTACTCAGTGAACAGAGGTTTGACAAAAAGATAATTCTGGACCATAATCTATATATATTTAACCGTTATGCAAAGAAATTCTGGAATGAACTCGGAATTTCGGATTTCACCGCGCCTCTGGAACTGAATGAAAGTGAACTTTACCGGTTATGTTCAGATGACTGTGAATTGGAAATCTACGGGAGAGCACCGGTCATGGTATCGGCCCAGTGCCTTTTCAAGACATCCGGAACTTGCGGAAAGCCCCCGTATATATCCTGCCTTACGGACCGCTGTTCGAGCTCTTACCCGGTGCGTGCATACTGTGATTTCTGTTATAATGTGATCTACAACGATCATGCGGCATGTCCCGCCGCCGATCCGGATAAGATCCGCCGCCTCGGCCCCGGGCTTTTACGGATCAGATTCAGCACAGAAACGCCGGATCAGGTGAAAGAGGTGCTTGCCATGATACAAAATTATTTTACGGGCGATGCGGGAATTTCCGGCTCCGATTCCTATGGACAGAGAAACAAATGGTGATAATATGACGAACATTATAATCCAACTTTCAAAATATCTGATCATTGTCCTTATGGCGGCATATACCTTTTCCTGTTTTTCTATTTTTACCAGGAATTACGAGGCTGAGGAAAAAAGAGTACTGATCCGTCAGGATGTGCTGCTTTTCCTGCTTCAGTTTGCCGCTTTCGGCACAATGTATCTTGCCGCGGAGGATATGCGGATCCTGTTTTTGTACGCCGCGCTTGCTGTTGTGCTGCTTGCCGTCATACTCTTATATAATCTGATCTATCCGAATGTATCCCGGCTTGTCGTCAACAATATGTGTATGCTGATCACTGTCGGTATGATCATGATCACGCGCCTGTCCTCAGACAATGATTCGCCCTACGGAACCGCGGTACGCCAGTTGATCTTTGCGGCGCTCGGAGTTGTTTTCGGGCTGATCGTGCCGATCCTTATACATAAACTTACCTTTCTGGAAAAATGGACGTATATTTATGCTGCTGTCGGCGGAGGCGCACTTCTGGCGGTAGCGCTTTTCGCCCAGATTTCCGGCGGGGCGCGACTCGGATTTGAGATAGCGGGAATTAATATCCAGCCTTCTGAATTTGTAAAAATCCTCTTTGTATTCTATGTGGCGGCAAGCCTGAATAAATCGCTCGAGTTTAAGAACATTGTCATTACAACGGCCGTCGCCGCGGCACATGTCCTGATCCTTGTGGTTTCCACTGATCTCGGAGCCGCGCTGATCTTTTTTGTGGTATATCTGGTAATGCTCTATGTGGCGACAAGACAGCCTCTTTATGCTGTTGCCGGCCTTGGAGCCGGTGTGCTCGCCTCGATTGCGGGTTATCATCTGTTCAGCCACATCAAGGTCAGGATCGAAGCATGGCAGGACCCCATAGGAACATACAGCGGCAGCGGATATCAGGTCGCTCAGTCTCTGTTTGCGATCGGAACCGGGAGCTGGTTCGGGACAGGCCTTTTTCAGGGACAGCCGGATACGATTCCGGTTGCAGAGACAGACTTCATCTTCTCGGCCATAACGGAGGAGATGGGCGTGATCTTTTCTCTCTGCATTATCCTCATCTGTGTCAGTTGCTACGTTATGTTTCTTAACATTGCGATGGAACTTCACAACCGCTTTTACAAATTCGTCGCTCTCGGGCTCGGCACCTGCTATATCTTTCAGGTGTTTCTCCAGATCGGCGGTGTGACCAAATTCATTCCCTCCACCGGATTGACCCTTCCGCTTGTAAGTTACGGAGGGAGTTCTATGCTCAGTACCATGATCATGTTCGGTATTATCCAGGGATTATATATCCTGAGAGAAGATGAAGAAGAAAAACTTGAAAAAGAAAGGGAGTCAAGAGATGGCTTGGGAAGAACAGTACCCGAAAAGACCCGGAAAACGCCGAAAAGCGGGCCGAAATTCGAAGAAGTCCCCAAACAGAGGACACGCAAAAGAAAAAGAGCGCGCTCAAAATAGAGAATTCGCATGGATCACGTATTTCTTCGTGCTTCTGTTCATCGCGCTGATGGGATATATCGTATATTTTACAATAGTGCGTGCCGGCACGTTTGTGAACAGCCCATACAATCAGCGGCAGGATACTTTGTCCAAAAGCGTTATTCGCGGCAGCATTACCGATAGAAACGGCAATATCCTTGCAGAGACACAGGTTGCGGATGACGGAACCGAGACAAGATACTATCCCTACGGATCTCTCTTTTCCCATGTGATCGGATACAGCGATGAAGAACTGGGGAATACAGGGCTTGAGTCAGTAGAAAACTTCGAACTGCTCACATCAAATGCTTTTTTTATCGAAAAGATCATGAACGAGTTTGAAGGTTCTAAAAACCAGGGGGATACTGTAGTGACCACTTTGGACGCAGATCTTCAGCAGGCCGCGAGCGACGCTCTCGGAGACTATAAAGGAGCTGTTATTATTATGGAAGCGGATACTGGCAAGATACTTGCCATGGTATCAAAGCCTGATTTTGATCCGAATGAGATCTACGACAACTGGGAAACTCTGAATACTGACGAAGAGAACAGTCCTTTGCTGAACCGTGCGACCGGAGGTTCATATGCGCCCGGATCTGTATTTAAGATAGTCACAACACTGGCTTATATGAGACAGTATAGCAGCTACAGTGACTATTCTTACGACTGCGCCGGTTCGATCACGGCAGATAACACAACGATCTCCTGCGCGGGAGGAACCGTACACGGTTCTGAAGATCTCAGGAGTTCTCTGGCGAACTCCTGTAATGCCTCCTATGCAAACATAGGACTGCAGCTTGATATTTCCGAATTCGGAGACACTGCGGAAGACCTGCTTTTTAATGAGCAGCTCCCGAGTGTGCTGGATTACACAAAGAGTTCTTTTGTACTTGATGAGGATTCACTTACTTCAGAGATCATGATGACCGCAATGGGGCAGGGAGAGACGACCGTAAGTCCGTACCATATGGCTCTTATTACTCAGGCGATCGCCAACGGCGGTATACTGATGGAACCATACCTTGTAGAATCGGTCACAAATTATACCGGAACCGAAGTGAGCCGCAATGTGCCGAAAAGCTATGCAAGGCTTATGACTTCCGATGAAGCGTCACAGCTCAAGGAGTATATGACCGCGGTTGTGGAAGAGGGCACAGGTTCCGTGCTGTCCGGGCGCTCGTACACTGTGGCCGGGAAGACCGGCACGGCCGAATACAGTTCCGAGGACAGCGGCAAGACGCACTCATGGTTTACCGGTTTTACAAATGTAGATGATCCGGAACTGGTCATCACTGTTATCACGGAGGGCTCCGACGGAAGTACCGGCGGAAAAGCTGTTTCCATTGCCGGAACGATACTCGACTCTTATTACAATTAATCGTATGTTGTTGATGAGGAACCTTTATGCAGATAGAATTTTACTGTGATCTGTATGTCAGTGAATGCTGGCGGAAGAAAAAGGCAAAAATAATAAAGAGACTGAGAGAAAACCGTGCTCTGCCACAGGTCTATGTGGTGGCTCTGTCCCGGGGAGACCGTAACCAGCTTGAATTTTTCTCCTGCATTCTTCTCAGGCAGCATGTATTTGACAATACCGAGATTTTTGTTATAGGGATCGCGGACGGATATGAGGAAGCCCTTTTTATGGTCCGGGATATCACAGAGCGGATATACGCGGAAACCGGATCGACCGATCTCAGAAAATATATCCTGGAACGTCAGGAAGAATACGTAAAGGCGGGGCAGTAATTCATATGTTACATATCATTTTGCTTATTCTTAAGACAGCCGGGTTCCTGATCCTCGGAATACTGGCACTTGTTGTTCTTCTGACAGTGGTGATCCTGCTGTCCCCTTTTATTTACAGACTTGATTTCTCCGCGGATAACAGTCTTGAAAACGCAAAGGGACGCATCCGTTTTCACTGGCTGATGCATTTGATGTCAGGTGAGATCTCCTACAGAAACGGTATATTCAGCTGGCGTATACGTGTCGCATGGAAAAAGTTCGGAGATGAGGCGGACAGATATACAACTGACGGAACGAACCGGATAAACATCCGGGAGAGCCATGCGGGCAATACCGCGGACACCCCCGAAGACGATCCCGCAGATGTCTCGTCAGACGTTTCCCCGGCCGGCTCCGCTGATAGTCGTACGGATGATCCTGTACATACATCTGCGTTCGGACATGAACCGGAAAGACCTCCGGAATCCGTCCCGGATCCCCGCAGACCGCGCAGACCGAAAAACGCATCTGCAAAGGGTACGACCGGGAAACGGGCTGACAGAAAAAAAATATCCCGGTTTTATGAAAAAATCATGAAGATTCCGGAAAAGATAAAATATACTTTCCGCAGGATGTGTGATAAGATAAATGTATTGAAAAAGAAAAAGGACCGTATTGCATCTTTTCTCAGAAGCAGCACACATCAGAAGGCATTCTCCCGTCTGATAAAAGAATCGCGAAGGCTGCTGCGTTTTCTGAGACCTTCTGATGCATCCGCGGATCTTGAGTTTGGTTTCAGTGATCCTGCTTACACAGGATACATTCTTGCCGGCATCAGCATCATCTATCCGATGATCGGAAAATATGCGCAGATCAGACCGGATTTTGAGCATAAAATATTAAAAGGAAATATTTTTATCAGAGGGAAGATCCGGGTTTTATACGGAATGATCTTCACATGGAACATGTTATGGGATAAAAACGTCCGTGCCACTTACCGGCACATACGTAAATTCAGATTATGAGCGCGGCGGTCAATGCCGCAGACAGATACAGAAATGTCATAGAGGAGGATAAAAAATGGCTGAAGAAAACAATAACTTTAAAGCAACGCTGGAATCATTATTCAGAGGAATGGACGGCGTAGTATCTTCTAAAACCGTAGTCGGAGATGCGATCCATATAGGCGGAACGATCATTCTTCCCCTTGTCGATGTTTCTTTCGGCATCGGAGCAGGCGCTTTTTCCGGAGACAGGAAAGAAAAGGGCATGGGCGGTATCGGCGGCAAGATGACGCCAAGCGCGGTAATCGTGATCCAGAACGGGAAAACAAGACTTGTAAATATCAAGAATCAGGACACGATCACTAAGATCCTCGATATGGTGCCGGACGTGATCGACCGGTTTACGGCAGACAGAGAAGAAAGAATGACCGAGAAGGATGTAATGGATATTCTTGATTCTGATGAGGAAGATAAATGATCTCGATAACCGGTTGCATGGAATAATCCCTTATTCTCAGGCATAAAATATGTAAAAAAGCCCATTCGGAAGTGACGGCATGAAGAAAGTATGCGGTTTTGCATTGTTCTGGACAGCAATAGGGATGTTTATCATGATGCTGCTTCCGAATCTGGTATGCGGCGTCATACTGACGGTTATTTTTCTTGTGCTGGGATACCGGTTGTTCTGTTGTTAGGACCGGATATGAACAGAATGTCTGCCGGGTTTACCGCGCAGAAAAACACCCCCGGATCTGAATTCACAGTTCCGGGGGTGTCCCTATTCCGCATCTTTCAAACAAATTCTTTGTCCGATTACGCGCGCTCTACGCGCCCTGACTTCAGACAGGATGTACAAACATACATTTTTCTGGAGCCGCCTTCTGTCTTAACTCTGACAGATTTTACATTTGATTTCCACATTTTCGGTGTTTTTCTATGAGAGTGGCTTACATTGTTTCCAAAATGAGCACCCTTTTCACAAATAGCACATTTAGCCATGACCGCACCTCCTAACAATCTGAACTCGTCATTTAGACTCATAACACTGATATTTTACCAGAAACAGTTTTCCATTGCAAGCACTTTTTTTTAATGTATCGAAAAAACAAATCATTATTGTTGTAAAAATAAAGAAGTAATAGTATAATAAACATGTTATTTATGGCACAAACCATTAGAAAACTGGAGGTATACATTGATGAAAGGAAGTATGAGTACTGATCTGGGGATCATTACGGTCACTCCCGATGTGATCGCCAAATATGCCGGATCCGTAGCAGTGGAATGTTTCGGGATCGTCGGTATGGCAGCGGTAAATATGAAAGACGGTCTGGTGCGTCTTCTGAAAAAAGACAGCCTGACGCACGGAATTCAGGTGGAGATCTCAGACGATAATACCCTTACCCTGAAATTTCATGTCATTGTCGCTTATGGCGTGAATATCCTTTCTGTTTCTGACAATCTTATGAGTAATGTAAAATATAAGGTTGAAGAATTCACCGGTATGACGGTAGAAAAAATCAACATCTTCGTAGAAGGTGTGAGAGTGATTGATTAAGGAGGATATTGTCGTGGCTGTTAAAACGATAGATACGGAGATGTTCCGGAAGATGTTCCTCGCGGGAGCAGCGAATCTGGAGGCGAAAAAAGAATTCATCAATGAATTGAATGTATTCCCCGTGCCTGACGGGGATACCGGCACAAATATGACCCTGACGATCATGTCAGCGGCGCAGGAAGTACAGGCGCTTGAAGAGCCTGATATGGTCTCTATGGCGAAAGCAGTCTCCTCAGGTTCGCTGAGAGGCGCCAGAGGGAATTCGGGCGTTATACTTTCACAGCTTCTCCGTGGATTTACGAAAGAGATCAGAGAGCATGAGGAAATTGATGTAAATATTCTCGCAAAAGCATGCGACCGCGCTGCCGCAACAGCCTACAAGGCTGTTATGAAACCAAAAGAAGGTACGATCCTTACTGTTGCAAAGGGTATTTCTCAGAAAGCGGCTGAACTGGCTGAAACAACAGATGATCTGGAGGTTTTTCTCCCGGAGATCATCCGGCATGCCGAACAGGTGCTGGAAGAGACTCCGGAGCTTCTCCCTGTGTTAAAGGAAGCCGGTGTTGTAGATTCGGGCGGACAGGGCCTTCTGGAAGTTATTCGCGGCGCGTATGACGCTTTTCTGGGGAAAGAGATTGATTATGCGGCGATCAAGGCAGGTCCGGTGACAAAGACGGTAAAACCCGGTCAGCAGGCCGAAGCAGACATTAAATTCGGCTATTGCACGGAATTTATCATTATGACAGACACTCCGTTTACCGATAAAACCGAAACGGAGTTTAAAGCGTATCTGGAATCCATCGGCGATTCGATCGTATGCGTGGCGGACGATGACATTGTCAAGGTTCATGTCCATACAAACGACCCCGGACTGGCGATCCAGAAAGCGCTGACATACGGACAGCTTTCGCGCATGAAAATCGATAACATGCGTGAAGAACATCAGGAAAAACTGATTCGTGACGCAGAGAAGATAGCCGCGCAGCAGGCACAGGCTGCAGAATTAAAAAAGAAAAAAGAGTCCAGAAAACCGGTTGGATTCATTGCTGTTTCCATCGGAGAGGGAATGAATGAAATTTTCCGTGAACTCGGTGCGGACCATATCATCGAAGGCGGACAGACCATGAATCCGAGTACTGACGACATGCTTACGGCAATCGACGAAGTAAATGCAGACCACATCTTCATCCTGCCGAACAATAAAAACATTATCCTCGCCGCCAACCAGGCACGTTCGCTGACTACGGACAAGGATATCATTGTAATCCCGACAAAGACCGTTCCCCAAGGTATCACGGCGATAATCAGCTATATGCCTGAGGCGGATGTGGATGCAAATCTTGAGGCCATGGAGGAAGCTGTCAAAAATGTCAGGACAGGACAGGTGACTTATGCCGTGCGTGATACAAAGATCGATGATAAAGTGATCCATGAAGGCGATATCATGGGGATCGGCGATCAGGGCATTCTTTCTGTCGGACAGTCTGTAGAAGAAACTGCCATGGATATGCTCGCGCGGCTTGTAGATGATGATTCCGAACTGATCAGTATCTACTATGGTCAGGATATCCATGAAGAAGATGCCGAAAGATTTGCGCAGTCTGTCGAGGAACTTTATCCTGACATAGATATCGACCTCCATATGGGCGGACAGCCGATTTATTATTATGTGCTTTCGGTAGAGTAAAATATCAATATAGTATATGAAGAACAGATCAGACATCAGCTCCCTGAAAGGGATCGGAGAAAAGAACGAAAAACTGTTCCACCGGATTGGCGTTTATACTGTAGAAGATATGATCCGTTATTATCCGAGAGGATTTGAGGTATATGGAGATCCGATTCCAATCAGCGAGGTTGAAGAAGGAAAAATCAATACAATCGCCGGCAGCGTTTCCGGACACATTTCCATATCCGGAAACCGGTCTCTTCAGGTTACTGCATTGAATCTGAAAGATCTGACCGGCACGATCAGGGTGTTGTGGTTTCGCATGCCGTTTTTAAAGAAAACTCTCGGGAAAGGCGGCATGCTCATTCTCCGGGGGCGTGTGGTGAAGAGAAGAGAAGGACTTGTAATGGAACACCCTGAAATCTACTACCCGGCCTCCAAATACGAAGAAAAGCGGAATTCCATGCAGCCTGTCTATCCTCTGACATCAGGCCTGACAAACAATGCGGTGATCAGAGCGGTACGGCAGGCACTGGAAGCCGTTGATGAATCTCAGGACATCCTCCCCTCGGGTCTGTCAGAAATCCACGGTTTTCTCCCCTATTGCGAATCGGTACGAAAGATGCATTTCCCTGAGAACAGAGAAAATTTTATTCAGGCAAGAGAACGTTTTGTATACGAAGAATTTCTTATCTTTATCCTATCCCTGCGCCGGATGAAAAAAAGCGAAGAACGGTTCGAGAACCGCTTCATTTTTAAAGACCGTCCGGAAATCGGACGATTTCTGGAAGAGCTCCCTTATGATCTTACAAAGGCTCAGAAAAATGTGTGGAGAGAAATAAAAAACGATATGCAGAGCAGGCATATCATGTCCCGTCTTGTCCAGGGGGATGTCGGATCAGGAAAGACGATCGTGGCTTTCCTTGCACTTCTGCTGGCCGGACTGAACGGATATCAGGGAGCATTGATGGCGCCTACCGAGGTGCTGGCCCGGCAGCACTACGAAAATATATCGGGAATGCTGGAACATTATCGTATTCCATTGAGAGCGGTGCTCCTCACCGGAACAATGACCGCAAAGCAAAAACTGGAAACCGGTGAAAGGATTTCGTCCGGCGAAGCCTCTGTCATCATAGGTACTCACGCCCTGATCCAGGATAAAGTAACCTATCATGATCTTGCCCTGGTCATCACAGACGAACAGCACCGTTTTGGCGTAAAACAGAGAAAAGCCCTTGCCGGCAAAGGCAGTATGCCCCATATCCTTGTCATGAGCGCCACACCTATTCCGCGGACGCTTGCCATCATACTGTACGGCGACCTTGACATTTCTGTGATCAATGAGAAGCCGGAAAACCGGCTTCCTGTCAAAAACTGCGTCGTAGATACAGGTTACAGAGAGACAGCGTACCGCTTCATGAAAAAACAGGCGGCGGCGGGCCGGCAATGCTATGTCATCTGTCCGATGGTGGAAGAAAGCGAAAGTATGGAAGCTGAAAATGTTCTGGACTACTCCCGTATGCTTGCTGAGGAAATGGGTGATGATATCCGTGTCGGGTATCTCCACGGCAAGATGAACCAACAGGAAAAGGACGGGATCATGGAGGCGTTCGGGCGAAATGAAATACAGATCCTTGTATCGACAACCGTGATCGAAGTCGGTATCGATGTGCCCAATGCGACGGTTATCATGATAGAAAACGCAGAACGCTTCGGCCTTGCCCAGCTCCATCAGCTGAGAGGACGCGTAGGCAGAGGGAAATATCAGTCCTACTGTATCTTTATGACTGCGTCAAAATCGAATGAGACAAAAGAACGGCTTGATATCCTGAACCATTCCAATGACGGATTCTATATCGCAAGTGAGGACCTGAAACGGAGAGGTCCCGGTGATCTGTTCGGAATACGCCAGAGCGGGATGCTTGATTTTAAACTCGCCGATGTTTTTCAGGATGCAAAGATCCTGCAAAGCGCAGGCGAAGATGCCGGCAATATACTGGACAAAGACCCTGAACTGAAACTTCCGGAAAACGCGGGGCTTCATCGCTACATCGACAGAAAGACCCGAGAGAACCTGCTGGAGACAACGATGTGAACAGAGTGGCCAACTGCTATGAATTTCCAGTTTATAAAGATCGGATCCTCCACATACTATGGATGTAACATGAGGGACCAGACAGCAGATGTATGATAACCGGCTGCGACAGAAATGCGGCAGATTACATACAGATGCGGCCGGTTGGAAATGTTACGTGACAAACGAGAGTAACTTAAAGAAAGTTACGAAAATGCAAAAGGAGGAAATTGATCATGGCAAGTCGTTCATCTAACAGAGCAGCAGTGCCTGAAGCGAAAGGCGCTCTGGACAAATTCAAGTACGAAGTGGCCAACGAACTGGGGGTACCGTTATCTGACGGTTACAACGGCGACCTTACTTCCAAGCAGAACGGATCAGTAGGGGGATATATGGTCAA
>CAZJRY010000002.1:0-93580 GCA_964548625.1 uncultured Mediterraneibacter sp. | reverse complement strand
AAGGCGAACAAATACAGCAGCGTATACTGGAGCGGATATGACAACAATGGAATAAGGGATTAAGGATGATATAAAAAGACAGATTGGAGGAAAAACAGAAATATGGAAATGATGAAGAGACAACCAGTACATTTGGATGAAGATTTAGTAATGGATGCAAATATTTCGATTCTTCTGATAACAAATCGAGATTCTGATAATGTAGGTGATCAGGTGATTGAGGCGTGTGATATCGCCTTGATTCAAACAGCAGTAAAGAATCTAGGATTTCATGAAAATTGTTTGGAAATCGAAAGTGTTGCTCTATCAATCGTGTCCAATAAGTATTGTGAAACCGGAAATCCTGATTTACTGAAAAAGGTTTATGCAGCAATTCAAAGAAGTTCTTTTGTTTTGTTTGGCGGAGCTCCCGTATTCAATTATGTATATCAGCCTTTTTATAAAAAAACAGCAACTATTGTTAATATCGCGAAAGAGTTAGGGAAACCTGTCTTTTTTTCAGCAATTGGAATCAATGATGTTTATGACGAAAATAATGTAAAGAGTATATTTTTGCGGGAAGCCCTCCATAATGGAGCGGTTCGGAGAATGACAACTCGGGATGGCATAGAACAGCTTCAGCAGTATGCTGCAATAAGTTTACCTTGTGAGAAATATAAGGGGAATGAACAAGAATCCGATACAAGCAAGTCAGCATTCCCGATAAGTCTTGTCTCTGATCCTGCGGTGTTTGCCCGAGATGTTTTCATGGATAGAAACTCTGAAAAAATTGTGGGGGGGGTGAGAAAGAAGATCGGACTTTTTGTGTTCCGGGCAGGAGGTTTTTCAGATAATGGAATACGCTTTACGCGTTCAGAACAATGTAGCCTGTGGAGGGAGTTATGCAATCAGTTTGATGAACTCGGATACGATTATGAATTGCTTACCAGTGGACATTTTGCCGATGAGGCAGTTTTACAGTATATGGTTGACGAGGGATATGTAAAAAAAGAAAAATGTGTCCGGAATATGAATACGCCGGAGCAACTGGTAGAAAAGATCAGCTCCTATTCAGGTGTTGTGTCTTGTCGCCTTCATCCCAGCATTATATCTTTCTCCTGCAATGTACCCTCAGTGGGTCTGATATGGAATTCAAAAGTAACAGATTTTTACAGGCATATTGGTTATCCCGAACGCGCTGTATCTATTGACAGTTTATTTGTAGATAATCAAATTTCAGTAACACCTATTGTATATGCCTTGGGGAAAGCTATGGAAAAGGGAATAAAAAAAGACATAAACTATGTCGAGTCGGTTTACGGCTCTCTTGTCGAAGGAATTGCAGAATGTATCGGAGTAAAGAATAATATAGAAATTTATAGCGGAAAAAAGCTAAAAGATAATATTAAACCATATTCCGGTACTACTTTACAGATGGAACGCGAAAAGCTTGAAAGAAAGTTTGCACGTTGCTATGGGAAGTATAATCAAAATCTCATTCGGCTTCAAGCTGAACGATCAGGAATAGCTGTCATTGATCAGGTTATCTATCATAGCGGTGGAAAATGCTCTGATTTAGATAATAATGTATTTGATGTAAAAAGTAAAAATATAAATTACTTGGCATCCGGAAATATAGAGTTTGTACATGGTGAAAAAGTTTTAAATAATAAGATAGGCAAATTTATAGAATGTGCTTTTTTACGGAAAGAGAATCACTTTAAAGCCTGGAGAGTCCGTTTTCGAATTCAAAATAAATGGTATTGGCTTCTTAAAGATGGCGGATTTTATCCGAGAAAGACAGGGAATTTCCATTTTGCAGATGTTTTTTCGCCGGGAGAAGATTTCCCTATTATTCCGGTAAGGCACATTAATGTCATGGTTGCGGAAGCAGTATGGGAATCCCCTGAATATGTGATTCATTACAATAGTGGTCATACAATGGGGGAATGCAATATTAAATACGATAATACTATTGGAACTGCTAACAAATTAAAGAGCGGATCTGTAGAATTTACTCCATTCTTGCACATAGCTAACACGGGGAAGGAGCGTTTACTTTCCAATGGTTTTTCTTATAAAGGGGAAGAATTCGAAGGATGGAGAATGAGGGTTAAGGAGCATAATATCTGGTACTGGATTCTGGCTGATGGTTCGTATCATCCGGTGAGCAGTTATAATGAGGAGAAAGACTGTGCATACAGAAAGTTTGTCGATGAAGAAGTCATTCCATTATTTGAAAATCGTGAAATCGAGTCTGTCGTCGTGGAGGCAATGTGGAGAAAAAAACCAGGGTTCTGGAATAAAAAACGCAGATTTTTGTTCTGATATGTAATAGTATAAAAAAGGATTTTCATATGAAAGCGCGAAATGGGAAAATAGAATTTTTTAGATTTTGTTTTTGTATAACAGTCATTTTTTATCATCTGAATCAGTCATATTTTGATCTGAAGTATGAGTTTGGAGAATACTTTAGTTTTTTCAGGTATGGGAAAATAGGGGTAGAGTTTTTTTTCATTGTAACCGGCTATTTATTTGCGCGTTCATGTTATAAAAATAAAGATGTGAACGTCCCGCTGGGGAAAGATACAATACAGTTTGTGTTTCATAAATGGTTAGCAATATTTCCCTACCATGCAATTGCGTTTTTTGTAACATTTATTGTGATTGTTTTTATCAGGGATTATTCTTTTTTTGAAAGTGTCGCGAGACTGGTCAAGAGCCTTCCCAACTTTTTCTTGATTCAGAAAACCGGAATATATTCGGAAGATATTATCGGGGTGGAGTGGTATATTTCTGTGATGCTGCTTTCATTGTTTATATTGTATCCGATTTGTAAAAAATATTATGAGGTATTCACGAGAATAGTTTCACCGGTAATAGGTATTTTTCTAATAGGCTATCTTTGTGAAAAATATGGGTATGTATCAGGCGTTTCTGCATGGGATGGAATTATATCTAAAGTGCAGTTGCGCGGTCTGGCAGAAATATGTATTGGCGTTTTTACCTTTGAAGTAAGTCGGTTTATACATAAATATTCATTTTCAAAAATTCTGCGATTCATATTTTCCATCATAGAATATGGGTGTTATGTGGCAGTTCTGCTATTCTCCTGCTCTCAGGTCAGTATAAAATATGAGGCATATGCCCTTTATGCCTTGGCAGCAGCCGTCTGTTTATCATTTAGTGGACTTACTTTCGGTTCGAGCCTGTTTCAAAATAAAGTGTTTTTATTTCTTGGAAAACTCAGTCTGCCGATATATCTGTCGCAGACTGCTGTCAGACTGCTGGTACAATATTTTTTTAAAGGCAGATTGTCGATACTTATACAGGTTGAGATGATTATGGCTGGGATTTTCCTATTATCCTTGTTTATATATGTAACAGGAAATAAAGTCAAAAAAATTATAATTTCCTTTTTAAAAAATTGTAAAGTGAACGGATAAAACAGGTAAAATTATCATATTGAAGAAAACTGAGATGTGTATTATAATACAGAAAGTTGTACAAAGGAAAAACAGATTTTTTTGTTGGAATTAAGATGATATACATATTAAAACTTGGGATTTTAATTTTACAGGTTTTTTATCAGTGCATGAAATTGTTTCCTGTTAAAAACAAAATCGTAATGATTTCCAGACAGAACAACGAGCCTTCAGTAGACTTTTGTCTGCTGGGCTCTGAAATACAAAACAGGAAAGAAAAGATCAAAGTAATATATTTATGTAAGACATTAGACGGAGGGGCAGAGGCCGGATTGTTCAGCAAGTGCGGTTATGCTCTGCATATGTTTCGGCAGATCTATCATATGGCGACGTCGAAAGTTGTCGTGCTTGATACATATTGTATTGCGGCCAGTGTATTACATCATAGGAAAAGTCTTAAGATCATTCAGATGTGGCATTCCATGGGAACCATGAAGCTGTTTGGATATACTGCCGTAGGCACTGAGGAGGGACGCAGCAGCAAAGTAGCGGAGTGTATGCATATGCATGCGAATTATGACTACTTTATCGCCGCGTCCGATAATTATAAAGCACATCTGGCAGCCGGTTTCGGCTGCGACGAGGACAAGGCTTTTATTTGTCCGCTTCCCCGGTACGATTTGTTGAAAAGCGCGGAATATAAATCCGGGAAACAGGAAGAGATATACGGAAAATATCCCGGACTGCGCACGAAAAAGAAGATTCTGTATTGTCCGACATTCAGGAAAGACGAACATCAGACAGAGCAGGCGGTGAAAGGGCTGATCAACAGTCTCCCGGACGGATATGAACTGATCGTAAAGTTTCATCCTTTGTCCGGAGTGGATATAGAAGGCGTTCATGTGTGGAAATTAGAGGAATACTCCACTTTCGACGCGCTGTTTATCGCGGACTATGTGATCAGCGACTATTCCTGCGTGGTATATGAAGCGGGAATTTTAAAGCTGCCGCTTTGTTTTTATGTTTTTGACTATGACCGATATACCGAAAACAGAGGGTTTGCTATCTCATTTAAGGATGAAGTGGAAGGCGTGATCTCCGGGGATCCGTCAGTTATCATGCGGGCAATTGAAAGAGATGATTTTGATATGCGGGCAATCGAAAGATTTATCGGGAAATATATCAGTGAGACAGAAAGCGCAACGGTCAGACTGTCGGACTTTATCATACGTGTCGGAGGATTTGGTGTATGAGCGGCAATATCTGCGTGACAGATATTTTCTGGGATAATATTTATCTTCATATAATCTTTAAAGGCGAATCTGTAAACAGCTATGATTTCTATATCAGCGACCTGAAAAATGAAAAATATCTGTTAGAAGTGACGGACGGAAACTGCGTGATCAATATGGTCAATATAGATGAGACGAAGCTTCTGAAAAACGGGAAATGGTATTTCCTTGCTGAAAAAGATGAAAAATGTCAGTTGGTCGGGATCCGCGCGGACTGCGGATATAAACTGGAAAGTTTAGATAAGGTTTTCCGGTATGGCCGTGAGATATATGCTTATGTGGTTACGTTCAGTGTAAAAGATCTGAAAGAGACGGTTGAGACGGTCCGGAAAGCAAAAAAGAACAAACTGCAGCTTAGAATTGATGACAGTGACAGTGAAATGGTGTGCTCCCTGCATACCTCGTATATGATGCTGAACAGACGCAATGACAGACGCAATCTGCTTGTCGAATCGCGGAGAGTAAGCACGCTGGTCAGGAAGGTTTTATTTGTCGTATTGAAGGCGCTGATCGACAGGGCATATCATATTCTGGCTGCCGTGAGGAGAAAGGACGGTAAACATATCCTGCTCCTTTCGGAAACAAGAACCCCCATGGGAGGTAATCTGAAGGCACTGGACGATCGTCTGAAGCAAAGGAACATGGACAAGGAGTATAAGATAAGTTATTCTTTTTCCAGAACGCTCCAGCAGAGCAAATGGAAAACATTTCTGACATGGTCGCGCCTGTTATGGCTGATCGCCAAGCAGGACATTATATTTGTCGATGATTATGTCCCGATATTTAAGACAATACATCTAAAGCCGGAGACGAGACTGGTCCAGCTCTGGCACGCGGGTGTGGGATTTAAGTCTGTCGGATATTCAAGGTTCGGACGTACAGGATCGCCGCTCCCGTTAGACTCCTGTCACAGACAGTACAGTTATGCTGTTGTGGGCGGGCAGGGGCTGATCGGCGTATACGAGGAAGTGTTCGGCATTTCAAGGGATTCAATACTGCCTTACGGACTGGCAAGGCTTGACGGCTATATGGATCCGCGGAAGATCAGGGATTATAAGGACGGATTCTACGAAAAATATCCGGAACTGAAGAAGAAAAAGCTCATTTTGTTCGCTCCGACTTTTCGCGGGAAGACGCAGGACGAGGCTTATTATCCCGTAGAATGGGTGACGGAAGAACAGATCCGGAGACTCTGCGGCGACACATATGTTTTCGCGTATAAGATGCATCCTTTTATAACACAGAAGATAGAGATCAGCGAGGAATACAGATCATTTATTTATGATTTTTCTGATGAAAAGGATATTAACGAACTGTTCTATGTGACGGAAATCCTGATCACGGATTTTTCTTCTAATATATATGAGTTTTCCCTCCAAAGGAAACCGATCATATTCTTCGCGCCCGATAAAGATTACTACCAGTTGACCAGAGGTGTACACAGGACTCTGGACGAGGCTCCGGGCGTTGTATGTGAAGATTTTGAAGATGTCATAAGAACGGTACATAACGGGACGTTTGATATCGATAAAGTAGATAAATTTGCAGAGGATTCTTTTGATGAAAAGACGACAAACGCATGTGACCGTCTGATTGATGATCTGATCATTAAAAAAGTCCGCGAAGGGGATAAATATGGGATTTGAATTTATAATTGCGTTTTACGGAAACACAGAATTGCTTGAAAGAACAGTGTCAACTGTCACAGAACAGATCGGAAGGGATGACAGAATAACACTTATCGCTGCAGGCGATCTGCCTGAAGTTAAATCTTTAAAAAAGTATAAGAAGTCAGTCAGATTTATGAAAGCAGAGACAATGCAGGAAGGGTATAATCTGGCAGTAAGGGACAGCAGGGCTGATTTTATGGTATTCATGCATGAGGGCGATCATCTGGGAGATGGTTATCTCAGAACGGTATCGGAAGTCTTAGACGGCCATATAGCCCAGCAGGAACCGGACGGGGAAGATATCGGAAAAATAACAGACCCGGCAGAGGCGCAGGTCCTGTTTGTCAAAAATTATTGTGATAATCCTCTGGTATCGGAGACTCCGAAACAGAGTACTTTCAGTAACCGGTTTGTGAAAGGGACATACGGGATCGATCTGAGAGAATGTTACTGGGCGCTCCAGACAGCGCTGCCCGGCGCGGTTATCCGGACGTCATGTCTGAAGAAATATAAGTTTAATCCGGATATCATGTTTGAATATGAAGATGATGTGCTCCTGCGGCTGCTGAATGACGAGAAAGAGTATCTGGTCTGCGGGGAAACAGAGTACTATTTTCACGAGCCAAAGGAAAATCAGCCTTTATATTATGTGCCGGCTCACTACCCGCAGTGGTATCAGGATTCTCTGGAGCATTTCCTCCTTCCACTTCTGGGGACGGGCACACCGAGTCCTTTTTTGCAGAATTACGCAGTATATTATACGCTGAACAGATTCTTGAGCAATCTTGATAATCGGAATAAAAAGCAGATAACAGAGGAAAATTCCGATGAATTTTTCGGCCTTTTGCGTACGGTGTTTGAAAAAGTGGACGATTATTATCTGCTCAATCAGGACCGGATCGGCTATCTGTCCAAAAACCCTCAGATCCTGTGTATGTTCCTGAGGATAAAATACGGCATTGATCGTGTGAGATACGATTATGTCGTAGAAACAGATCCGGAGACAGGGGTAAGAGACCTTGTGATGTATTATAAGGGGAACAGAATATCTTCTGTCAATTCACATTACTTCTCTATAACAGTGATGAATTATATTGCCGGGAAAGTATGGATCGACGGATCTCTGATCAGCATTTTTCAGCAGGGAAACGTGGATTTTTATGCTGAATTTAACGGGAAAGCGATCCGGATACAAGATACGGACGCGTACTCATTGACAAAGTATTTCGGTATCCCCGCGTACAGGAGAATCACATACCATCTTGAATTGGCGTTGAATCCGGCGCTCAGAAAGCAGAACGTCAGATTTTACGCCCGGTATAAAAATGCAGTTTTCCCGTTAAGGATAGCATTCTCGGATCACTGGGCGAAATTATCAAAATCTCCGCGCTATTCGTACTGGAGATTTAACAGGTATCTGTGCCACCATGCCGATAATTCGATCGTGTTTAAAAAGGCGAATGCCTGTAATGTTCTGAAGCGTGAGGTACAGTTCCAACTGAATCTGCTGCGGATCAACAGCAAAAAAAGCAGAGAAGCCCTGAGATTAAGATGGATATATTTCCTGACCCGTCCTTATTTCAGAAAGAAAAAAATATGGCTTATGCTCGATAAACTATATAAAGGAGGCGATAGCTGCGAATATTTGTACAGATATACGGCAAACATGGATGACGGTGTTACAAGGTATTACCTGATCAATAAAGACACCAGTGATTACAAGAAACTGACGGCGGATGGATATAAGCCGCTGATACCGGGTACATTGATGCATAAGCTGGTATTTTTAAACGCGGATCTTATATTGATCACGAATTCCCATCTTTTCCCCTTTAACGGATTTACGAAAGACAGATCAAGGTTTTTCAGAGGAATATGCAACTTTTCATCCATGTGTCTTCAGCACGGGCTTTCGGTGCAGAAATGCGCTATGGCACAGAGAAGGATCATAGATAACACAACAGGGTATTTTCTCGCGTCTAAATATGAGTATGAAAATTTAAGCAAACACGCTTACGGATATGCGGGGTTTGACATCCTGAAACTGACGGGGATCGGGAGATATGACGGACTGATAAACCGTGACAAAAAACAGATACTGATCTCACCGACATGGAGAATGTACAATGCACTGCCGGTTACTACAAGCGAGGGAGAACAGAGAGGATATAATCCGGAATTCAAATACACGGAATATTATAAGGTATATAACGGCCTTATCAATCATGACAGGCTTATCCAAAACGCGGAGAAGAACGGATATAAGATCATATTTCTCCTGCACCCGATCCTGAGTTCACAGGTAAACGACTTTACGCCCGCGCCGGGAGTAGAAGTGATCCCTTCCGTCGGGGATCTGAGTTATGAAAAGATCCTGACGGAATCAAGTCTGATGGTGACAGATTATTCGGGTGTCCAATTTGATTTCGCGTATATGAGAAAACCGCTCGTATATTTTCATCCCGAGGAACTTCCCGCGCATTATGAAGACGGAATCTTCTTTTACGATACAATGGGATTCGGGGAAATCTGTACAAAGACAGAAGAACTGGTCGATTTACTATGCGAATACATGGAGAATAAGTGTCAGATGAAACAGAAATATATAGACAGGGCGGACGACTTCTTCGCTTTTGACGACCATGAAAACTGCTCCAGAATATACAGGGAGATCATGAAGAGCCAACACCAGATTGATATTGACAAGATGCGTGTCGAAACGACAGAAAAGAGGTAAAGCGGTAAAATGAACATAGCGATAATATTTGCGGGCGGCAGCGGAGTCCGCATGGGCGCAGGCATGCCAAAACAGTTTTTGGAGATCAATGGAAAGCCGATCATTATCCATACGCTCGATAACTTTCAGCTTAATTCAATGATCGATAAGATCTATGTTGCCTGTAAAAAAGATTACATCAAAAAACTCGAACACATGCTGGATTATTTCAGGATCACGAAAGTATGCGGCGTAGTGGAAGGCGGCGCTACCGGACAGGATTCGATCTACAACGGTTTGAAGCGCGCGCTGAAAGAAAATCCGGAAGATTCCATCGTGCTTCTGCATGACGGGGTGCGTCCTTTTGTAAGCGATGAAGTGATCGAGAAAAATATCGAAAGCGTAAAAAAATATGGAAGCGCGGTTACATGTACGCCTTTTTTTGAAACACCGGTGGTCAGCAGAAGCGGCGAGCAGGTTGAGGAAATCCCTCTCAGAAAGTATATGTTTACGGCGCAGGCTCCCCAGAGCTTCCGGCTTGGCGAGATTGTAAATGCGCATGAAATAACCAGAAAAACAAATCCGGAATACAAGGATATCGCGGATTCCTGCAATCTGTACCGGAATTTAGGCAGGGAGGTCCATATCGTAGAAGGAAACCGGGGAAATATCAAAGTTACTACGCCGGAGGATTTCTATGTATTGCGGGCGCTTCTGCAGTACAGAGAAAACGAACAGATTCTGGGATTGAGATAGGGAGGCTGTATTATGAATATGATTTTGGAAAACGACCTTGTTAATATTGTGAAACAGAATATTAACTGGGAAAAGTTCCGTGGAAAAACAGTGATGGTGACAGGGGCGAGCGGAATGGTCGGGTCTTACTTCGTAAGGACCCTGCAGACGCTTAACAGTCTCCATAATATGGATATACATATTATCTGCGTTGTAAGAAATATAAAAAAGATAGGCGAGGATGTCAGAAAAGATCCTAATGTGGAGATTGTCTCGCATGACGTGACGGAACCGGCGGACTATAAAGGAGATATCCACTACATTATCCATGCGGCAAGTCCTGCAAGTCCCGTGATCATGAAAGATGATCCGGTAGGAACGATCGCCGCGAATGTTCTGGGAACATTTAATACCCTGCAGCTTGCTCACGCGAAAAAATCCGAGGGATATATGTTTATCTCGTCCAGAGAAATCTACGGACAGCCATCTGAGGACCAGGAATTTTTTAAAGAGGACACATATGGCTTTGTGGATCCTCTCGATCCGAGATCCTGCTATCCGGAAGGAAAAAAAGCAGCGGAGACTATGTGCGCGTCCTTTCGGGCGCAGTATGGGCTGAACGTTAAAGTCGCGAGACTTGCGCATACATATGGTCCCGGCATGTCGGTCTATGACGGGCGTGTTCAGGCTGATTTCCTGAAAAATGTCCTCTTCAACGAAGATATTGTGATGAAGAGCGAGGGCCTGCCGGTCCGGACATACACATATATTGCCGACGCGGTCGCGGGGATGTTCATGATCCTTCTGAACGGAGAAGATATGGTATACAATATCGGCGATGAGAACGCGAAAATCTCCATACGGGGTCTGGCAGAACTGCTTGTAAAGATAACTCCGGAGAAACATTTGACTGTCAGGATGGAAATACCGGAGGGCGGCACAAAGGGGTGCGCCCCGTTTACCCTCGGCATACTGGACAGCGGCAAACTGAGAAAAACAGGATGGACTCCTCTTTATACAATCGAGGAAGGATTCCTCAGGACGATCCGGTATCTGGAGATTGAAAAAGAAAACGGCAGATTGTAAGAAATCTGTCCGATATAAGAGTGATGGGGGAAATCGAATATGAAAGAGAAAAGTCCTGCCGGGATCGCGGCAGGGAAAACAGGGCGGATCGAATGGCTGGATGTATTGCGGGCTTTAGCTATGTATCTTGTGGTGATCGGGCATGCTACTGATATCAATACGCCGGATAATTACAGATTCTATATTTACGCGTTTCACATGCCGCTCTTTTTTATGATCTCGGGCGCATCCTATTATTTACAAATGCGATCGAAATCCTTTGATTTTACTGCTCTTGTTAAAAATAAGGCCAGAGGACTGCTATGGCCTTATTTAACATTAAGTGTCCTGACGTTCGGCATATGGATCCTGAATTTTAAAATTCTTTCTCACAGTAAATCAGCTCTTTCCGATAAGCTGTACGCTGTGTTGTATTCGAATGAAGAATATATAGAAGCGCCGTCTAATGCACTGTGGTTTCTTACAACGTTATTTCTGGTAATTATGCTGTTCTACTTGATCCAAAAGTGGAGTTCGGGGGATGAAAAAAGCATGGTTCTGGCGGTAGCCGTGATCGGCACTATCGGATATGTCTGCTCGATGGACAAAGACGCGGTTGATTTGCCGTGGCATATCGGGACTGTTCCGGTGGCGCTTGTCATGTTTTTGATCGGATATTTATTTCTTTGTCATTTAGAGTCTGCGGAACGTTTTTTGGGAGGCACCAAAAGACAGGTATTTATATTTGCCGTTTGTCTGGCGGCGGGGTACCTGTGCGCGCGAAGCAATGTAAAGATATCAATGTCGGCAAACCGGTATGGCTCATTTATTTTGTTTATGGGTTCCAGCGTTTGTTTTAGCGCGGCGCTCATGCTCCTGTCTGTCCGGCTCCCCAAATTCAGGATTCTTAAATTTATCGGGCGGAATACGATCGTATATCTGGCGTTCCATGCCCCTGTCTTTCGTTTTATAGAAGTTGTTTCAGACAGGACGAGAGAAATATTCGAACAACATCCTGTCGTTGTGGCGTCTCTTGTATATGCCGCGTTGATCCCCGTGGCGTATATTTTCGAAAGGTATCTGGGCATTCTGCTGGGAAAGAAGATGAAAAAATATTAAAGAACCACGAAGGGAAAACTTTTGTTTGTAAATAGGACTTCAAGGATTCGAAATCTCTTCACATCTTTATCCTTGCAATAATATGTCGATTCGTATATAATGTTACAAGTGTATTAAAAGAATGTTATATTTTGTCATGGCGGTGGGTAAATGAAAGGACATTTACACAAATTTGAATCGACACTCTGGCTTATGATAAAGATGGCGTTGTATGTACTGCTCCTGACGGCCTTTATTGTGATCCTGAAGCAGGAAAACATCGGTCTGCGCAGGCCGTCCCGTACGCTGGGTACAACGATCTTTACGTTTGTGATCGTCGGACTGCTTCTCCTGAATGTGTATGGCACTTATGATGTGGGAAGAAGGAAGAGCAAGCCGATCATATTCTCATTATCCCTTGCCGTGGTCTGCACGGATATAGTCACATATCTGCAGGTCATGATCATGAGGGCAAATACAAATATCCATGAATTTAAATTGCGGGGGCCTGAACTGCTTATTATTACGATCGCGATACAGATTATTATAATCATTGTATTTACGTATGGCGGAAACGCCCTGTTTTTCATGCTTCATGAGCCTGAGCGGTGCTGCGTGATCACGTCGTCTCAGGAGAGTCTTGATATGATCGCCTACGCAATGGGCCGTTTCAAAAAACAATATGAGATCTCATCGGTGTTGGACTACCGGAGCGGGGACAGCGAGATAGAAGCAAGGATCAAGCATGCGGACACGGTATTTATGTATGACGTGCCTTCCGCGCGCAGGATCATAATTATGAGACTCTGCTATAAATACAATGTAAATGTGTATTTCAATCCGTATCTGGAAGATATTATGGAAGTGAATGCCACACATTACGTATTGGATGACGTTTATCTGTTTAATAAAAACATTAAGTGTCTCACGATGGAACAGCGTATCGCGAAGAGGGTTCTTGATATTGGGCTTTCGCTGCTCCTGGGGATACTCAGTTCCCCGTTCTGGATCATGGGCGCTCTGGCTGTGAAGCTGTATGACGGTGGGCCGGTCCTGTTTAAGCAGGAGAGAGCGACGATCCACGGGCGCCGCTTCTATGTGTACAAGCTCAGGACAATGAGAGAAAATGTAGAGAACTATTCCGCGAAGAAAAACGACGACCGCATCACAAAGCCGGGCAGGTTTTTACGGAGGACCAGAATCGACGAACTCCCCCAGTTATTAAATGTGCTTAAGGGGGACATGACCTTTGTCGGTCCGAGACCGGAAATGCTCAAGAATGTTAAGAATTATACGGAGAAGCTTCCGGAATTCAGGTACCGTCTGCGCGTAAAAGCCGGCCTGACAGGTTATGCCCAGATCGCGGGAAAGTACAATACATCGCCGCGGGACAAGCTGATCATGGATATGATGTATATCGAACAGTTCAGTATCCTGCGGGATATTCAGCTTATCCTGCAGACGGCGGTGGCTCTGCTCCGGTCGGACAGTACGGAAGCGTTTGACCAGAAGAAAGATTCGGGGTATGTTTTCGTCCCCGCGGAAGAGCAAAGTAATAAGAAATAAAACAGTAACGGAGGAAACAGAGTGTTTGCCAGTATCAAATACGTATTAACAGAAAACCTTCAGAATATATACCGTATATACTGCATAGCGAAATATGAGCTTCTTGCGGATATGCGCGACTCTAAATTCGGTATTTTTTGGAACTTCGCGTCACCGGCCATACAGGTACTGACGTACTGGCTGATCTTCGGCATCGCGTGGAACAGAAAGCCGGTCGGGGATATAGAATATCTCCCGTGGCTTGTTGTGGGGTATGCCGCGTGGTGGTTTGTCCAGCCGTGTATTCAGAAAGGATGCAGCGCTGTCTTTTCGAAAACAAATGTAATAACAAAGATGAAATTCCCCGTCAGCGTGCTTCCGGCTACGATCTGCGCAAAAGAGTTTTTCAATCATCTCTGTATGCTGGTCATCGCGTTCGTCACTCTTCTGATATGCGGGCACGGACCGAACCTCTACTGGTTCGGACTGATCTATTATGCTCTGTGCGCGTTTATATTTAATGAATCGGTTTCTATGATACTCTCCGTGCTTACAATGCTCTGGCGTGATGTGCGCAAACTGGTGACGTCGCTGATGCGGATGCTCATGTATTTTTCACCTGTTATATGGGAATGTCACTTCAGCGATGATGTGCCGTATCACAGTGTGCTGAATTTTATTATGAAACTGAATCCGGTTTATTACATAGTGAGCGGATACAGGGAATCCGTATTCTATTATGAGGGATTCTGGCAGCATCCGGCACTGACCGTTTATTTCTGGCTCGTCGTGCTCATACTATTTTCAGTCGGATGCGTGCTCATGTACAAATTCAAACGTAAGTTTATTGATCTGATATAGAGGGATGGCAGTATGGTTTCACCGAATTATGACAATATGGAATATGCCGTAGAACTTGAGCATGTTTCGAAAATATACAAATTAAAGAAAAAGGACGGAGAGGTCAGGGGAGCGGAAAACTTCTATGCTCTGCGGGACATCTCCCTGAAGATAAAGAAAGGCGATGTGGTCGGGATCCTCGGGACAAACGGCTCCGGCAAATCGACACTTTCGCTTGTGCTCTCCGGCATATCGGATATTGATGAAGGCACGCTTGACGTCCACGGAGAACAGGCGTTGATCTCGATCAATACGGGACTCAACAATCAGTTGACCGGCCTTGAGAATATCAATGTAAAGGGCGCCCTGCTCGGATTCAACAAGAAGAAGATCCGGGAAATGACGGAAGGAGTCATCGAGTTCGCGGAGCTGGGGGATTTTCTTTACCAACCGGTGAAGAAGTATTCGAGCGGTATGAAATCCCGGCTCGGTTTTTCCATTTCTCTTGCGCTTGATCCGGATATCTTTATTATAGACGAGGCGTTGTCTGTCGGCGATAAAGGTTTTGCGAAGAAGTGTCTTGACCGGATGATGCAGCTGAGAAATGAAGAGAATAAGACGATCCTGTTTATCTCGCATTCTCTCGCGCAGGTGCGAGGTTTCTGCAAAACAGGGCTCTGGATCGAGGGCGGCAGGATGGTCGAGATGGGGCCGATCGATGAGGTGGCGGATCATTACTCGGATTATGTGGAGGAGATGAACGCCATGCCCGCGAAAGAGAAAAGGAAAATACTGGACAAGAAGTTCAAAGAACGGCTTATTGTCAGCGAAAAGAAAAGTCTCTGGTCCCGGTTATTCGGTTAAGGCGCAGACGGAAACAAAGATAAATTAATTCTCAAAGACACAGGTGAAGATCAATGTCAAAAAACGTAAGAAGACGCGGCCGCAGACGTGCCCGCGCCGGCAAAGGAAACTGGTTTACGAAAATGAAGATGTGGCAGAGGGTCATGCTCTGCACGGCGGGGGTTCTGTTCTGCATGGCATTTGCGGGCGCGGCATATGTGTACGCGAAGTGGAATAAGGTCGATACGCAGAGTATTGAGGCGGAAGATCTTATCATCAATGAAGATGTGAACGAGGATCTGGATCTGGGAGAGGGATACACCAATATAGCCCTGTTCGGCGTTGACTCCCGGGACGGCAGTCTGGGCGAGGGCAACCGGACGGACTGTATCATCATAGCAAGTCTCAACAATGAGACAAAAGAGATCAAACTGGTCTCTGTGTACCGGGATACTCTTCTTGACCTCTCGGACGGGACTTATCAGAAATGCAACGCGGCATACAGTTACGGCGGAGCTGTTATGGCGATCAATATGCTGAATATGAATCTGGACCTTGACATCGAAGATTATGTGACAGTCGATTTTGGCGCGATCGCGGACGCCATCGACCTTCTCGGCGGGATCGAGATCGAACTCGAGGAGGAGGAAGTTGAAGCGCTGAATAAGTACATCGACGAGACGGCGAACTCTGCCGGGACGGAAGCGAATCCGGTCGAGGAGGCGGGGCTTCAGCTGCTGGACGGGACTCAGGCTACGACATATGCCCGCATCCGTTCGACCTCCGGCGGGGACTTTACCCGTACCGAGCGTCAGAGGCTGGTGATCGAAAAGATGTTTGAAAAAGCGATGGAAGCGGATCTGGCGACGATCAACGAGATCATAGATGAAGTATTCCCTCAGGTATCCACAAGTTTTACGCTGCAGGAGCTGCTGACGTACGCGTCCGCCTACAGCGAGTACACACTGGGAGATAATATCGGATTTCCTATCGATAAGTCTACGGATACGCTGTCCGGTCTGGGAAGCATCGTTATTCCCGAGGATCTCGAATCCAATGTGTCGCAGCTGCATGAATTCCTTTTCGGTACGACAGATTATACACCTTCATCGACTGTGCAGACGATCAGCGCCAATATTATCAGCACTGTAGAATCGGCGGGGTCGTCCTCGTCGTCGGAAACGGGAGACGAATATTACAGTGACGATTATTATTATGACGACAGTAATGATTACGGCTACAGTTACAGTAACGGTTCTTCGGGAAGCAGTTCGAGCGGCAGTTCCGGCGGGAATTACAGCGGCGGTTCGGAAAGCGGTTCCGACAGCAGCCCGGGAAGCGGTTCAGGCGACAGTTCCGGCAGCAGTCCGGAAAGCAGTTCGATCGGCAGTTCCGGCAGCAGTTCCGACAGCAGCAGTTCGAGTGGCAGCTCAGGCGGCGGGAGTACCGATACCGGCGGAACGGACACCGGAAGCGGCGGAGAAACTGAAAGCGGAAGTACGGATACCGGTTCGGGAACAACAGCAACCGAGGAGTGACAGATTGAAAATAGAGGGAAGATTCTGGACTTTTCATCGCAAAGCGTGTATGATGGTAAATGTATAATTCTATGATCTGACAGAAGTTCATAGGGGAAAGTAATCAAATACAGAAGAGGTAATCATATGAAAGTATTAAAGAAATTTGCAGGAATGATCCTTGCCGTATGTCTCATGGTCCCGATGATCGGGACAGTAGCTTTCGCGGCAGAGGGCGTGCTGATGTTCTCCGACCCGTCCGCGCAGGTCGGAGATGAAGTTGACATCGATTTTGTTGTTCAGAGCAGCAGCGGGGAGACTGTCGGTGACGTTGAAGTGACCATGACATATGATACGACAGCGCTGGAATTTGTGAGCGGAGACGGATTTACTGCCGACGGATCGGGCACACTGACATATTCGGGCACCGGTGACGGAGCGGAGCTCAGGGAGACTGTCACGTTCCGCGCGCTCACGACCGGAACGGCGGTGATCTCGGTTGACAGCTCAACGGCCGCGCTGGCAAGCGGCGAGACGCTGGAACTGAGCGAAGGCTCATCCACGGTCACGATCGAGGCGGCGGATGACGGGACTACTTCGATAGAAGCCTCCGGTTCGACATCATCAGGAGAGACAACGGATATTGTCGTTACGGTAAACGGCACGGACTATTATTTCTCCGAAGCATTTACCGCAAATGACATCCCGGACGGATATTCCGAGACGACGCTGACTTTTAACAGTGAAGAGCGGACGTTTGTGGCGAATGAAGCGGGAGTTACACTTGGATACCTTGTGGATTCCTCGGGAGCGGGAAGCTTCTTCCTGTTCGATGAGGAGGACGCGACTTTCTCACCGTACTATGAACTGGAGATTTCTGAAACTACGAGCATTATACTGCTGAGTGACGCGGATTCCGTGAGCCTGTCGGATGATTATCAGGAGGTAGAACTGACGGTAGACGATCAGCAGTTCCCGGCGTGGGCGGATCCGTCAGATTCAAGGTATTATGTATTATACGCGCTGAATACGCGGACCGGAGAGAGCGGGCTGTACCAGTATGATACAGAAGATGAGACTTATCAGTATTTCACGGAACCGGAGGATACTGACGAGAGCTCGGGATCAGTGCTGCCGGGCAGTATCGGTGAACTGATCGGCGATCACATCCTTCTCGTTCTTATCGCGCTGGCGCTTGTAATCCTGATCCTGTTCATTCTGGCTGTTGTATTTGCGGTTAAACTGGTTCACCGCAATCAGGAACTGGACGATCTGTATGACGAATATGATATCCCATATGACGAGGAGGATAAGGAAGCAGACGCCGCAAAGCCGGATAAAAAGAAAAAGAAGAAAGCGGCTGAGGAGCCGGAGGACGATGAATACGATGACGAGGACGATGAGTACGACGACGATTACGAGGATGATGACGATGAGTATGATTACGGGGACGATGAATACGATGAATACGATGACGAGGATGATGACGACTATGACGACGCTGTGACTACCCGCGTGGGAAGAGGCGGAAAAAGGAAGAAAAGCAGTTCTTCAGAAGATGACTACGATATTGATTTCATAGATCTGTAATCATTGAGAGACAGATCCGGCGGCCGGTTTTCAGAGCATATGTTACCGGACGCCCGGACTGTCTCTTTTTTCATGTTTATCGGATGGTTGAACACAGTTTCATCATAATATACTGCTATGATAAATAATAAAGTCGGCAGAAAGCGGGTAATCATATGGATAATCATTATAATTACTACAGTCCGGACGGTAATTATCAATATGGACGAAAAGACGGTGTTCAGCCGGATCATGAACCTCCGAGGAAGAACGGAAAGAAACATAAAGGCGTGGCAGTGGTTGCCGGGGTGACAGGGCTTGCGATCTTATTTGGCGTTGTATCAAGCTCGGTGTTCCTTGCATCTAACATAGTGGGAAGCCGGATTCTGGGTCTGGACAGGGAGTCTGATTCGTCAGAGGACGGCGTTATAACCCTGTCAACATCCTCCAGCGTAGTGACGTCGGATGTGTCGGAAGTGGTGGAGGAGGTGCTGCCGTCTATAGTGTCTATAACCAGTATGTCGATAGAAGAGGTGCAGAGTTTCTTCGGCGGCACATATGAGGAGCAGAGCGAGGGCGCCGGAACGGGCATCATCATCGGTGAGAGCGACTCGGAGCTCCTGATCGTCACGAATAATCATGTGGTGGAGGACAGCGATACCCTGACAGTTACTTTTAATGACGAAACCAGCGTAGAAGCTGACATAAAGGGAGCAGATGCCGATTATGACGTCGCGGTGATCGCGGTTTCATCCGGGGAGGTTTCTTCTGAGACACTGAGCTCTCTCAAGATCGCGACTCTCGGGGATTCGACGGAACTTAAAGTGGGGGAGCCCGCGATCGCGATCGGCAACGCGCTCGGATACGGACAGTCTGTTACCACCGGCGTGATCAGCGCTCTTGACCGTTCGGTTGCCGTGACAGACAGCGAAACAGGCCAGACGGTTGAGAGCAGTGTCAATCTGATCCAGACAGACGCGGCGATCAATGAAGGAAACAGCGGCGGCGCGCTTGTCAATGTGAATGGTGAAGTGGTCGGCATTAACTCGGCAAAACTGGTCGGCGACAGTGTGGAGGGGATCGGATATGCTATTCCGATCAGTGATGTGTCTGATCTGATCGAGGGGCTGATGAATCTGGAAACGAAAGAAAAGGTATCTGAGGACGAACGGGGGATGATCGGCATCATCGGAATCAGCGTGTCGGACGCCTTTTCGGAGCAGATCGACCTGCCGGCAGGCGTCTATGTGACAGAAGTTACGGAAGGCGGCGGGGCAGAGAAAGCCGGTGTGACGAAAGGCTGTATTATCACCGCGATCAACGGGACATCTGTGGACAGCATGGACGCGCTGCAGGAGCAGCTTCAGTATTATGCGAAAGGGGAAACGGTGACGCTGACGCTCCGGGTCCCGCAGACGAACGGGGAATATGAAGAACAGAATATCGAAGTTACGCTGAGCTGAAAGGAGCGGCAGATATACAGACTCCGCGGGGAACCGCTGCATCCGGTTCCCCGCAGAGCCTTTGCGGATAATGCGGCGTGTGCCTAACTGTCGAATTCCGGGTTAAAGGCATAGAAGTTCCGGCTGTCAAGCTTATCCTGTATGATCCGGAGGCTCTCGCCGAAACGCTGGTAGTGTACGATCTCTCGCTGCCTCAAGAAGCGGATCGGATCGCAGACTTCGGGATCTTTGATAAGGCGCAGGATGTTGTCATAGGTCGTTCGCGCCTTCTGTTCCGCAGCGAGATCTTCGTTGAGATCCGTGATCGGATCGCCTTTTGACTGGAAAGTGGTGGCGCTCCATGGAGTACCGCTCGCCGCCTGAGGCCAGAGAGCGAGGGTGTGGTCCACATAGTAAGGCGCGAATCCCGACCGCTCGATCTCCTCAGGGGAGAGATCCTTGGTAAGCTGGTATACGATCGCGCAGATCATTTCCAGATGGGCGAGCTCCTCGGTGCCGATATCTGTGAGCGTGCCGGTCACTTCCTTATACGGCATGGTATATCTCTGTGCCAGATAGCGCATAGAGGCTCCAAGCTCTCCGTCCGGTCCGCCGAACTGCGTTATGATGATCTGGGCGATTTTCGGATTGGTCTGTGTGATTTTTACCGGATATTGAAGTCTTTTTTCATAATTCCACATAGGTCAGCATCCTCCTTCCTGCCATGGCCACGGCTCGTTGATCCAGTTCCATCGTTCGGCGCAGGAATCCTCCGCCGTGTCGATGGTGAGCGGACCGTATGTCGCGGCGTATTCTTTCAGCGCCTCATTGCGACGGCGGCTCATCTGGCGGAAATAGTCGAGAGCTTCCGTGTCGCATGGATGCGTATCGAGATACAGTTTGACGTCGTCTACGGCAAAGCTGACCTGATTGATATGGTTCAAAAGCTGCCTGCGGTTCATCTGATGATCCGTCTGGCTGTTCATCCGATTATTCATCTGCGCGCACCTCCTTTCCCGAGAAACGGTTTATCCAGTTCCCGGAAGATGGTCCCGCTTTCCAGTCCTTTGCGCGGTTCATAGAGTTCCCGCCATCTCTGCCAGGGGACATAGGCCATGGCGATCGGCATATCAGCCGGAAAATGGTCGTGTGTATCCGGGCATCCGCCGGTATTCCGGCCGCGCGGACCCTGCGCCGTCTGCGCGGACTGCATGGAACGGCGCGGATAGTACATATTATTCTGACAATTTGCCATATTGTGGCATCTCCTTTCATATTTAAGCATGGCTTTGTATTTAAAGTATGAGAATGAAAAAGAGATGTGAATGGGGGATTGAAAAGATTAGTGAAATATTTCTTTACAATTTCAGTTAAATTATATATAATGTATTAGGTCAGCGGGGTGTGGCTCAGTTTGGTTAGAGCGCACGGCTGGGGGCCGTGAGGCCGCAGGTTCGAATCCTGTCACCCCGATGAGTGAAAATCATTATCAGGCGTTACCATAAGGGATCAGATCGGGCAGATACGGCTGCCGAAACTGGTTCCTTATCTGTTATAGGCGAGAATATTTATATCGGAGAGCGATGGCAATATGAAGAGCAGGATCGTGAAGCCGGTCAACCGGCGCGGACAGTCGAACAGAAAGAAGAAAAAAAATGTGCCCGGAGATACACAGCCGATGCCCGTGGCGGAGATCCGGTCAAGGTACGGCAGCGCGTACCGTCAGGCGATCGACAGAAGGCGTAAGGTGCTGAGGACTCCGCAGCCGGTGGAAAGACTTCCCCGCACGGCCGCCAAAACCGGATATGAGAAGTATTTTGACTATGACCTGCTGTTTGTCATTGTGTTTCTCATGTGTTTCGGACTTGTAATGCTCTACAGCACGAGTTCGTATGAAGCGGAAGCCGACTTCGGGAATGATATGTACTACTTTATCAGGCAGGCCGCGATCGCGGGAGCGGGGGCCGTCGTGATGTTTATCGTCTCCAGGATCGACTATCACATATACGGCGCGTTCGCGTTCGAAATTTATATATTTTCCATATTCATGATGGCTCTTGTGAAGACTCCTCTGGGGCTGGAGTTCAACGGAGCGAGAAGGTGGATCCGGCTTCCGGGCAATCAGACCCTCCAGCCTGCCGAGATCACTAAGATCGCGGTGATCCTGTTTATTGCGTATGAGCTTTGCCGGCTGGGAAGGAAAGCCTATACGCTGAAAGGGATCATCCGTGTACTCGCGTTTGGCGCTGTCGCTTCGGGCGGCGTCCTGTTCCTGACGGACAATTTAAGTACCGCGATTATCGTAATGGCGATCACCTGTATCCTGATCTTTCTGGTCCATCCGAAGACAAAGCCTTTTGTTATACTCATTATAGTCGGGATCATCCTGATAGCGGTCGGGATCGCGGTTCTGTCGGTTATCGCGGCTAACAGCGATAATTTCAGAATTCAGCGGATCATCTCGTGGCTGGATCCCGAGTCATCGTCGGATGACGGCAGCTATCAGGTAATGCAGGGGCTGTACGCGATCGGAAGCGGCGGCCTGTTTGGCAAAGGACTCGGGAACAGCACGCAGAAGCTGGGAATGATCCCGGAGGCGCAGAATGATATGATCCTTGTCGTTATCTGCGAAGAGCTGGGAGTGTTCGGCGCGTTCCTGATCCTGATCCTGTTTGGATTCCTGCTTTACCGGCTGATGTTCATCTCGAAGAATGCTCCGGATCTGTACGGATCTCTGATCGCGGCAGGAATATTTGCTCATATCGCTATTCAGGTTATCTTTAATATAGCGGTGGTCACAGGACTGTTTCCTACCACGGGTATCACTCTGCCGTTCATCAGTTACGGCGGTACGGCCATCCTGTTCCTGATGGCGGAGATGGGAGTTGCGCTCGGGATTTCAAGACAGATCAGACTGCTTACATAAAAAGGTTATATAAAAATCACATGGAGACCCTTTCTTTCTGTGGGAATGTATGATATAGTTATATGTAGTATTGAAAACTACATGCAACGGAAGTTCTGGATATACTTTACAGTTCGGGAGGGATCATTGTGGATTATAAGATTATCGTAGACAGCTGTGGGGAGCTGACGCATAAAATGAAGGAAAGCGGTGTGTATGAGACGGCGTCGCTCAGCATGGAGGTAGACGGAGACATCATTGTAGACGACGCGTCTTTCGATCAGGCGGATTTTCTGCGCCGTGTGGCGGTCAGCCCGGAATGTCCGAAATCTTCCTGCCCGTCGCCTGAAAAATATATAGAACTTTACAGCGGAAATGAGGAGAGGGTCTATGCAGTCACACTTTCCTCGGAACTGAGCGGTTCCTATAACAGCGCGGAGCTGGGAAGACAGCTCTGGATCGGGGAACATGGAAACAGGAAGCGGATCCATGTTTTTAATTCCCGGTCCGCGTCGGTGGGAGAGACCCTGATCGGACTGAAGATACAGGAGTGCGAGGAAGCGGGGCTCGATTTTGACGAGACAGTGAGAACCGTAGAGGAATATATCGATGATCAGCACACATATTTTGTCTTGGAGAATCTTGATACTCTCAGGAAAAACGGACGGCTTACCGGAATCAGGTCATTTGTCGCAAGCGCGCTGAACATCAAGCCGGTCATGGGCTCTACCCCGGAAGGGACGATCTGTCAGCTCGGACAGGCGCGCGGCGTGAAACGCGCGCTCGCGAAAATGGCGGATCAGATCGTCAGGGAGGGAAAGGCGACGAAAGACAAGATTCTGGCGATCGCTCACTGCAACTGCCCGGAACGGGCGAGAGAAGTAGAGCGCATGATCATTGATAAGATTCATGTAAAGGGCAGTTTTATCGTAGATACGGCCGGAATCAGCACAATGTACGCTAACGACGGCGGAATAATAGTTGTACTCTGAGCCTGATTGTGGTAAACTGTCAATAATGGCGGTTGTGGGAACAGCGGCCGGTGAAAGGAGCCATACGAGATGAGTCAGGAAAAGGTTGACAGATATAAAAAACAAAAGGCAAACAGAAAAAAGATCATGCGCAGGCAGAAGATAAAGGGCGTAATGTGGAAGACGATGTTTTCGCTTGTGGTTCTGGCGGTTGTGGCATGGATGGGATATTCGGCATATGATATCTATGAATCGGGAATAGAGAGAGTGGTCGCGGAAGTGAACTATGACGCGGTCACGGATTATCTGAATAATCTTTCGACTGAAGAGGAAGATTCCGACGACTCGGAAGAGTCCGGCGAGTCGGATGAGACTGACGAGACTGAAGATTCTGATGAGTCGGAAGAGTAGTTTTTTTGAAAAACAGAAGAATAAGAGTAAAACACAACATGTAGATGACATGGCAAACCACGTCATCTACATGTTCTTTTTTTGCCCGGAAACAGAGTTTTTCAATGCCCGGTTCCGGTTATCCGCCACACAAAAAAATCAAAAAAAGGGGTTGAAAAAGGGAATTCAGTGGTTTAGAATGGTGTCAAGTGGTAAAGAGTGGTGGATAGTGGTATAAAGTGGGGAGCGATGTGGAGACTCACAATAAGAGAAAGGATTCCGGATGTTATTAGGAGAGTTTAACCATAGCATTGATGAAAAGGGAAGACTCATCATCCCGGCAAAGCTGAGGGATGACCTGGGTGACAGTTTTGTCATCTGTAACGGACTGGAAGGCTGCCTCTTTGTATACTCTCAGGAGGAATGGAACAAATTCGTCGCTGAGCTTGAAACCTTACCACGTATGAACAAAGATGCCAGAATCTTTAAGCGTTATTTCTTCGGAAGTGCGTCTGAGGGCAGCTTCGACCGGCAGGGGAGAGTTCTGGTCCCGCCGTCGCTCAGAAAAGCCGCGCATCTGGAGAAAGACGTCGTCCTGGTAGGAGTCCAGGATCGTGTCGAGATCTGGGACAAGGCTCTCTGGGAAGAACGCAGTCAGGTGAGCGAAGAGGATCTGGACGCTATTGCGGAGCGTATGGAATCGATAGGGATCAGGATCTGATTTAGGAGGAGATCATGGCATTCAAACACACTTCCGTCCTTCTGAAAGAGACAGTGGACGGGCTTAATGTCAGACCGGACGGCATCTATGCGGACGCCACGCTGGGGGGCGGCGGACATGCGTACGAAGTGTGCGGACGGTTGAATGACAAGGGGAGATTTATAGGAATAGATCAGGATGAAGATGCTGTAGCAGCGGCGGGAGAGCGTCTGAAAGAATTCGGGGAGAAGGTCACGATAATACGGAGCAATTACCGTGATATGAAGCCGCGGCTCCATGAACTGGGTATTGATAAAGTTGACGGGATCGTCATTGATCTGGGAGTTTCCTCCTATCAGCTGGATACGGCTGAGAGAGGCTTTTCTTACCGGGCGGACGCGCCGCTTGATATGCGGATGGACCGGCGGCAGAAGATGACAGCGCGAGACATTGTCAATGACTACAGTGAATCGGAACTTTATCGCGTGATCCGGGATTACGGAGAAGACAGATTTGCAAGGAATATTGCAAAACACATCGTCGCGGAGCGCGAAAAAGTGCCGATCGAGACAACAGAGCAGTTGAATGAGATCATTCGTCACGCCATACCGATGAAGATCCGGAAAACATCGGGACATCCGTCGAAACGGACGTTTCAGGCGCTCAGGATAGAATTAAATCATGAGCTGGACATTCTCAGAGATTCGCTGGATGATATGATCGATATGTTGAATCCCGGAGGGCGGATCTGCATTATTACATTTCATTCACTGGAGGACAGGATCGTGAAAAGCGCATTCCGAAAGAATGAGGATCCATGTATCTGTCCGAGCCATTTCCCCGTATGTGTCTGCGGAAAAGCGCCGAAGGGGAAAGTGGTGACAAGAAAACCGATTCTTCCGGGCGAGGAAGAACTGAAATCCAACAGTCGTTCAAAGAGCGCGAAACTTCGGATATTTGAGCGTACATAGTTGACAGGGAGTAGTTAAGATACACGTCCTGACGGGAAGGGGAGAACCCGCACGGACAAAAAAACAGGAAAGGGGCAGTTCGCTATGGCAGCACGGTATCGTACACACAATTACAGAAAATACGGCAGCAGGACCGGAAATCGGAGAGAACCTTACGTATACGGGAATACTGTGCGCCGTGCGGAGCCTGTTCCGGCAGGGAGACCGGAAGGAAGTCCGGGAAAGCCTGCGAGGATAAGCCGCCGGGTGGCAAGAAACAGAAACAGGGCTATGAGTATCAGCCCGGCATATATTGTATTTCTTACGGCAGCGGCGGTATGCGCGGTCTTTGCATGTGTGCTGTATCTGAAGCTGCAGTCAGATGTAGTGAGCAGATCCGAACATGTTACGGAACTGCAGGAGGAACTTGCCGAGCTTACAGAGGAGAATGATACAAGATATAATGCCGCTGTTGATTCGGTCGATCTGGAAACAGTATTCGACAAAGCAATGAACGAGATGGGGATGGTGTATGAATCAGAGGGCACCGTTGTGGAATATGAGAGCCTGTCAGACGATTATGTCACACAGTACAGTGACATTCCGGAGAGCGGGGTTCTCGCGGCATCCAGCGACGCGTCCCGTTAGGATAACTCAGTATGACAGATTTACAGTAAGGATATATTGATATGGCCGGAAGGAAGAAGAAAAAAAACAGATTTATATTTTTGAAGAGAAAATTTCCGCTCAGAATGCAACGAAAGCTGGTAATGCTATTTATGGCAGTGATACTGGCTTTTGTTGTTCTTATAGGCAGGATCACGTGGATCAATGTCACGAATGGAAACATCTATACAAAAATTGTTCTTGACCAGCAGAACTATGACAGTCAGGTGATCGCCTATAAGCGCGGGGATATCGTGGACCGGAACGGGACTAAGCTGGCCACGAGCGAGCGGGTCTATAATGTGATACTTGATGTGCTGGTCCTGAGAGACTACGGAGACAGCGATGATTATATCGAACCTACGAAAGCTGTATTGGAAGAGTGTTTCGGGATCGACGGGAGTGTTGTGGACGAACTGATAGAGAACAGTCCGGAGAGCCAGTATGTGATTCTGGCTGAGGGGATCGATTATGAGACAGCGCAGAAGTTCGAAGAGATCGATGAAGATGATGAGAATTATCCTGACGTCAGGGGAGTCTGGCTCGAGGAGGATTATACGAGAACGTATCCTTACGGAAGTCTGGCCAGTGATGTGATCGGTTTTACCTACTCGGGAAATGTGGGAGCTATCGGTATCGAGAGCGCCTATAATGATATCCTGAACGGTACAAACGGAAGAGAATACGGATACTATGATACGGACTCCTCGATCGAGCGGACAGTGAAATCCGCAGAAAACGGAAATACGGTCGTTTCTACTATAGATGTGACCCTCCAGAGCATCGTGGAGGAATGTATTCTCGAATTCAACGAAGAGTATGCGGATGATGACAGCGCAGGAAGCGAGAACACGGCGGTTATCATAATGGATCCGGATACGGGTGAGATTCTCGCGGAGGCGTCCTATCCGAATTTTGACCTGAATAATCCGCGGGATCTCTCAATCCTGTATTCGGACGAAGAGTGGGAGGCGATGTCAGAGGATGAACAGGTTGAAGCCATGAATGACCTGTGGAGGAACTTCTGTGTCAGCGACGCTTATGAACCGGGATCTACCGCAAAGCCTTTCACGATAGCGGCCGGACTGGAAACGGGAATTCTTACGGGAGATGAGACTTATTACTGCAGCGGTTCCAAGGAAGTTCTGGGGACGCAGATCAATTGCGCACGCACGGACGGACACGGGACAGAGACGGTAGAGGACGCCCTGGCGTATTCCTGTAATGTGGCGCTTATGGATATGGCGCTTGAGATAGGGGCAGATAATTTCACAAAATATCAGAGTATATTCGGATTTGGCGAATATACGGGGATCGATCTTCCCGGCGAGGCGGACACGTCGAGTCTGCTCTACAGTGCGGACGATATGACCGATATTGATCTGGCAACGAATTCTTTCGGACAGAATTTCAATGTGACTATGACACAGCTTGTATCCGCGTTCTGTTCCCTTGTCAACGGCGGATATTATTACGAGCCCCATATTGTAAAGCAGATCCGGGATGAGGACGGCAATGTGATCGAGACGCAGGATCCGGTACTCCTGAAAAAGACCGTTTCCTCGGAGACGTCGGAACTGATAAGAGAGTATCTGAAAGCGACGACTGATTACGGCACGGGACAGTCGGCTCAGGTGGACGGGTACGAGATCGGCGCCAAAACGGGAACAGCGGAGAAACTTCCCCGCGGAGACGGAAATTATCTGCTGTCCTATATAGCATGCGCGCCGGCGAGCGATCCGGAAGTTGTGATCTATGTAGTGATCGATGAGCCCAATACGGACGCGCAGGCGGACAGCTCGCTTGTTCTGGGGCTCGCGAAAGCGATCATGGAAGAGGCGTTCCCTTATCTAGGCATCACGACGATCGGGGAAAGTGAAGATACGTCCGAGTAAAAAAAGGAATAACCCCGCAGAAGATGTAATAAGTTGTAACAATATCTTCTGCGGGGTTATTATAGTATGAAAAACAAAACATATAATAAGAAGAAAATACTCATTGTGTTTATCTTTGCCGCGCTGATCCTGTGCGCGCTGATCGGAAGGCTGGTCTGGCTGATGATCTTTGACGCGGAGTATTATCAGGAACTGGCGCAGGATCTGCACGAGAGGGAACGCGAGATCAAGGCGGCCAGAGGGGAGATCGTGGACCGGAACGGCGTGGTTCTGGCGACAAACCGGACGGTGTGCACCATATCAGTGATCCACAGTCAGATCGAGGATCCCGAGCGGGTCATAGAAGTGCTTTGCGGGGAGCTTGAGCTGGAAGAGGAAGACGTCCGGGAAAAAGTCGAGAAGGTATCCTCCATGGAAAAGATCAAGACGAACGTGGACAAGGAAATCGGCGACAGGATCCGCGACTATGATCTTGCGGGGGTCAAAGTGGACGAGGATTACAGGAGGTATTATCCTTACGGCGACCTTGCCTCAAAAGTGCTCGGTTTTACCGGCAGCGACAATCAGGGGATCATCGGCTTGGAAGTAAAGTACGAGGATTATCTGAAAGGAACCAACGGAACGATTTTGACGGTGACGGACGCGCGGGGGATCGAACTTGAAGGAGTTGCCGAAGACAGGATCGAACCGGTTGCCGGAGAGACGCTTCAGGTGAGTCTTGACTATAATATACAGGCGTACTGCCAGCAGGCTGCCGAAAACGTAATGGAAGAAAAGCAGGCGGAAGCCGTATCAATTCTGCTGATGAACCCGCAGAACGGAGAAATCTATGCGATGGTAAATGTTCCGGAATTTGATCTGAATAATCCGTACGAACTGAACACAGACGTGGATGAGGATTCGCTCACGGACGAAGAACTTCAGGAACAGCTCAACCAGATGTGGAGAAACCGCTGTATCAATGACACCTATGAACCTGGATCCACATTTAAGATTATTACGTCTTCCGCGTGTCTGGAAGAAGGAGTGGTATCGCTGGACGATACGTTTGTATGTCCGGGATACCGCATTGTCGAAGACCGGAAGATCCGGTGTCACAAGGTGGGCGGCCACGGGCAGGAGACATTTGTGGAAGCGCTCCAGAATTCCTGCAATCCCGTATTTATAGATATCGGTCTCAGACTGGGTTCGGATCGTTTTTACGATTATTTTGAGGAGTTCGGACTTTTTGAACTGACCAATGTGGACCTTCCCGGAGAAGCCGGGACGATCATGCACGACAGAGAAGATATCGGGACGGTGGAACTCGCGACCATGACGTTTGGCCAGTCTTTTCAGGTGACGCCCATTCAGATGGCGGTGACAGTGAGTTCGCTCATAAACGGCGGCACGCGGGTGACGCCTCACGTCGGCATGGCAGTGCTTGATGCAGACGGTGAGACCGTGGAGACTTTTGAATATGAGACAGAGAAGGGGATCGTATCGGAAGAGACCTCCCGGACGATGCAGATGCTGCTGGAAAGCGTAGTATCTGAGGGATCCGGCAATAACGCGTATATAGAAGGATACTCGATCGGAGGCAAGACGGCGACGTCCCAGACGCTGCCGAGAAGTGCGAACAAGTACATTGCTTCTTTCATCGGATTTGCGCCGGCGGACGATCCGCAGATCCTGGGCATTGTTATCATACACGATCCTCAGGGAGTTTACTACGGAGGCACGATCGCCGCGCCTGTCCTGAGGGATATATATGACAATATACTGCCGTATCTCGGGATTGAAAAAAGTTAAGTGATGGTATATACTGAATAAGATGCTCAAAGGGGAGGCTGTCCCTGTGTGAAACGAAAGAGATGAAGAGGTGGATTTATGAGTAGTCATGTAGTGATTCCGGTGCTGGTATCATTTGCCGTAAGCCTTGTACTGGGGCCGGTCGTCATTCCTTTTTTAAGAAAACTTAAGATGAAACAGACGGAACGGACGGACGGGGTGCAGTCCCATCTGAAGAAGGCGGGGACGCCTACGATGGGCGGCATCATCATTCTTATCTCCGTTATTGTTACCTCGATATTTTATGTAAGGGATTATCCCCGTATCATACCGGTGCTGTTCCTTACGGTCGCGTTCGGACTGATCGGTTTTCTGGATGATTATCTGAAAGTCGTACTTAAACGTTCCGACGGCCTGATGCCGATGCAGAAGATGGCGCTGCAGATCATAGTTACCGCTGTTTTCGCGTTTTATCTGGTGGAAGTGGCCGGAATTCCGCTGACGATGCTTGTCCCGTTCTCCGGCGGTTATTACTGGGATATCGGCTGGCTGGCGGTGCCGGTCCTGTTCTTCGCGGTGATCGGAACAGTCAACGGCACCAATTTTACAGACGGACTTGACGGTCTCGCGTCCAGCGTCACAGTGCTTGTCGCTACGTTTTTTACCGTTGTCGCGATCGGGACGGAGAGCGGGATCGAGCCGGTCACATGCGCGGTGGTAGGGGCTCTGCTCGGTTTTCTCCTCTTTAATGTATATCCGGCCAGTGTGTTCATGGGAGATACCGGATCTCTGGCTCTGGGCGGATTCGTGGCAGGGACCGCGTACATGATGCAGATGCCGCTGTTCATTATTATCGTAGGGTTTATCTATCTGGCGGAGGTGGCGTCTGTTATCATCCAGGTCACTTATTTTAAAAAGACCGGCGGAAAGCGCATCTTTAAGATGGCGCCGATCCACCATCATTTCGAACTCTGCGGCTGGTCGGAGACAAGAGTGGTGGCAGTGTTCTCTGTCATCACGGCCCTGCTCTGCCTGATCGCTCTGATGGGGGTATAATACAATGGAATTAAAAGAAAAGAAGGTACTTGTATTCGGAGCCGGTATCAGCGGGGAATCCGCTGCGGTCCTGCTTGTCAGAGAAGGGGCGCGCGTGATCCTCTATGACGGAAACGAAAAACTTGATAAAGCGAAGATCAGGGAGAGCATACCGGAAAACGCGGAGATCATACTCGGCGCGTTCCCGGAGGAAATACTCGACGAACTGGATCTGACCGTGATAAGTCCCGGGGTCCCTTTGGATCTTCCGGTAGTGGAACAGATGAAAGAAAAAGGAATTCCGGTCATAGGAGAGATCGAGCTCGCCTATATATGCGGAAAGGGAGATGTCCTCGCCGTTACGGGGACGAACGGAAAGACAACGACTACGTCGCTTCTCGGACAGATCATGAATAACTGGAAGGAGAGCGTTTTTGTAGTCGGTAATATCGGGAAGCCTTATACAAGTATCGTGGCGGATACTGCAGACGATTCGGTCATTGTCGCGGAGATGAGCAGCTTTCAGCTTGAGACGGTACGCAGTTTCCGGCCGGCAGTCAGCGCGATCCTCAATATCACGCCGGATCACCTGAACAGGCACCATACAATGGAAGCTTATATTGCCGCAAAGGAACGGATCGCGGAGAATCAGACGCCGGGAGATTACTGCGTTCTCAATTATGAGGACGATGTTCTGCGCGGATTCGGAGAAAAGGTGAACGCGAAAGTTCTATATTTCAGCAGCCGGCGTAAACTTAACAGAGGCGTATACTTAGACGGAAAGACGATCGTATGCCGGATAGATGAGCCGGTGTCTGTCTGTGATACGGATGAACTGCAGATCCTCGGTATGCATAATTATGAGAACGCGATGGCGGCCGTGGCGATGGCATATGCATATGGGGCACCCGTGGATGTGATCAGAAAGACGCTTAAAGAATTCCCGGGAGTGGAGCACAGGATCGAGTTTGTTGCCGAGAAGAACGGCGTCGCCTATTATAATGATTCCAAAGGGACAAATCCCGACGCGGCGATCAGGGGGATCCGGGCAATGGACCGCCCGACTGTGCTGCTCGCGGGCGGATATGATAAAGAGTCTGTCTATGACGAATGGATCCGGGCGTTTGACGGCAAGGTGAAAAAACTGGTGCTCATCGGCGCGACAAGGGAGAAGATCGCGCAGACGGCGCGCGGTCTCGGTTTTACGGATATCGTGATGGCGGACAGCTTTGAGGAAGCTTTTGAAAAATGTGCGGAATATGCGCGGCCCGGAGATGCGGTGCTTCTTTCGCCCGCGTGCGCGAGCTGGGGTATGTTTAAGAATTATGAAGAACGCGGAGATAAATTCAAAGAACTTGTAGAACAGCTATAAGGAGTGGATTTGGATTGGAGCGTTCCAATAAGAAGAGGCGTTATGACGAGACACTGCTCACCGTGGTGATCATTCTCGTTGTGACCGGGCTTGTGATGCTGTACAGCACAAGTTCATATAATGGAGAGGTAAAGTTCCACGATTCCTTTTATTATCTGAAGAAACAGGGATTTGCCACATTTATCGGGCTTCTCGGCATGGTGATCGTATCGAGGATCGATTACCACAGATGGGCGGCGCTGGCGATACCGGGCTATCTGGCCGCGATTGCCCTGTCGGTGGCGGTCATGTTCTTCGGAGATGAGTATAACGGGTCCAAAAGATGGCTGTCTTTGGGCCCTGTTTCTTTTCAGCCGTCTGAATTTGCCAAGGTGGCGGTCATCCTGTTCCTCGCGTGTCTCGTCACAAGACATGCGAAGCAGATGGGGAAATTCCGGACGCTGGTCCTTATGATACTGCCTGTAGCGCCTATCGTGGCGCTGGTCGGGGCAAGCAATCTGAGTACGGCAATTATCATCCTCGGGATTGCCGTGGTGATGATCTTTACGGCAAGTCCGAAGTATTCCCAGTTCATCTGGATGGGAGCGGCCGGAACCGCGTTTATGGCAGTGTTTCTCGCCATGGAGAGTTACCGGCTGGAACGGCTTGCGATATGGCGTAATCCGGAGCAGTATGAGAAAGGGTATCAGACTCTGCAGGGGCTGTACGCGATCGGAAGCGGCGGGCTTTTCGGACGGGGGCTGGGAAACAGTGTGCAGAAGCTGGGCTTTCTTCCGGAGGCGCAGAATGATATGATCTTCTCGATTATCTGTGAGGAACTGGGGCTGGTCGGAGCCGGGATCATCATCCTGCTGTTTTTTCTGCTGATCTGGCGTTTCTTCGTGATCGCGACAAAGGCGCCGGATCTGCTGGGGGCTTTGATCGCGGCGGGAGCGATGGCGCATATGATGATACAGGTGATCCTGAATATCGCGGTCGTGACCAATTCTATCCCGAATACGGGCATCACACTTCCGTTTATCAGTTACGGCGGAACATCAGTAGTATTTCTGCTGCTGGAAATGGGACTTGTACTCAGTGTGTCCGGTCTGGTAGAATAAAGTGGAAATCTCATCAGAGGCTTTCCGTCTTATCCGGCCGGACAAAAGAGGAACGTATGAGCCGTGAAATACAAAGGAGGCATTTTTCGATGAAAAAAAAGAAGCGCGGAAAGATATGGCCGGCCGTATTCGCCGTACTGCTGGTCCTGATCGCACTGGCCGCGGCAGCCGTGCTGCTGTTCCGGACGCGTACGGTTGAAGTGGAGGGGAATTCCTACTACAGTGAAAATACGATCACCGCACTGGTACAGAGGGACAAGCTCTCGGTCAATACATTATATATACTTCTCAAATATGATTTCATGGATCCGGAACTCCCGGCCGGCATCGAGAGCCTGGATATTTCGCTGAAGAACCCGTGGACTGTTCTGGTGACTGTCGAAGAGAAAGAAATGGCGGGATATGTGGACTATGATGAGATGTATCTGTATTTTGACGGGGACGGGACAGCCGCTCTGAAGACGAATAAACAGTATGAGGACGTACCGTATATCGAGGGACTGTCCTTTGACGAGAGCGCGGTAGAACTGGGTTCCGCACTTCCCGTAGAGGATGACAGCATCTTTGAAAAGATCGTGGAAGCGTCGCGCTATCTGAAAAAGTACAGCCTTACGCCCGACAGTATCTCCTGCGCGGAGGGGGACATCCGGTTATATTTCGGAGTCGTGGAAGTGCTTCTCGGAGACGACGGCTACGAGGAGAAACTCCGGCAGGTTTCCCCCATCCTTGAGAAATTATCTGAATTGTATCCGGATACAGAGGGAACGCTGCATCTGGAAAATTATGATTCCGATTCCGGATCGATATCGTTTGTACCGGCCGATTAAACGCCAAATGCAGATATATCCGCATGACCCGCCGCAGGCAGGCCTGCACAGCTCATATGAATATATCTGCGCATGGCCGAATAGTATAAAAAATCAGAAAAACAGGAAAAAATCTATTGATTATTTGCGGAAAAGACTTTATTATATACTTATTGGATTGTAAGGTTCAATAAATAAAGGGATGTATAAGAAATTAATAAGACGACAAAGGAGGAAATACTTTTGTTAGAAATTAAGACCAACGAATCAGAAGCGGCCGCAAGAATAATCGTTGTCGGAGTAGGCGGCGGCGGAAATAACGCTGTGAACCGCATGATCGACGAACAGATCGCGGGCGTGGAATTTATCGCAGTAAATACAGATAAGCAGGCACTGCAGCTCTGTAAGGCGCCGACCCTTATGCAGATCGGCGAGAAACTTACAAAAGGACTCGGCGCGGGCGCGCAGCCTGAGGTGGGAGAGAAAGCGGCAGAGGAAAGTTCGGAAGAGATCTCGGCGGCTCTTAAAGGCGCGGATATGGTGTTCGTCACCTGCGGCATGGGCGGCGGAACAGGTACAGGCGCGGCTCCGGTGATCGCCCGTATCGCGAAAGAGCAGGGGGCGCTGACGGTAGGCGTAGTCACAAAGCCGTTCCGTTTTGAATCCAAGACAAGAATGCAGAACGCCCTGAACGGTATTGATAAATTAAAAGAGAATGTTGATACGATCATCGTGATTCCCAATGATAAACTTCTTGAAGTGGTTGACAGACGCACGACAATGCCCGAAGCGCTCAAAAAAGCGGACGAGGTGCTGCAGCAGGGTATTCAGGGCATCACGGACCTGATCAATGTGCCTTCTCTGATCAATCTGGACTTCGCGGATATTCAGACTGTTATGAAGGACAAGGGGATCGCTCATATCGGCATCGGTTCCGGCCGCGGCGACGACAAGGCTCTCGAGGCTGTCAAGGAGGCGGTTGCAAGTCCGCTGCTTGAGACAACGATTCAGGGCGCTTCCAATGTCATTGTCAATGTATCCGGTGATATTACCCTTATGGACGCTTCTGACGCGGCTGATTATGTACAGGAGCTTGCGGGAGAAAGCGCAAGTATCATCTTCGGCGCGATGTATGACGATACGAAGTCTGATGAATGTACGATTACTGTTATCGCGACAGGCTTACATAATGTCGGCGGCAGCGCTTCCAAGTTAAAAGCAAGACTGGAGGGACAGCAGAAAGTCGGCTCTATCCTTCCGAACGGTGAGTCTCCGGTAAGAAGCCGCCTTGACGGAGAGAAGAGGTCCGCGGGAGCGGGAACAGGCGCTGCATCCAGACCGCAGGGCGGGACAATGCCGACCCTTCAGCCGAGGACTCCGTCCAGCAATGTAAAAGAACAGACGATTAAAATCCCGGATTTCTTTAAGAAATAAAGATTCGTAAAGAGTACGGAACAACGCGAAAACTCTGTGTGGACAATAAAGGTTCACACAGAGTTTTTTTCTTTCCTCCATGTCGAAATATATGTTCTTCATCTGTCATTTTCTGACAAATTTTATTCCTGTCCGGGCGATATAATAATTCCCGGATCGTTACCGGAGGGAAAGAAGGTGAGACATGTATTATGAGTTGTACATAGATGTATTTTTCCTTGAGAATTTCATGATGGACAGCATTCTCCTTCTGATCATAAACCGTGTGATGAATAACGGACGTCCGCCGGTCCGTATCTTTCTCGGCGGTTTTGCCGGCAGTCTCCTGACATGTCTGGCGATTGCCGTCTCATTTCCTCCGGCAGTCAGAACGATCATCTTTCATACGCTTGTCAGCAGCGCTATGATCTTATCGGGACTTCGGATCAAGCGGCTCTCTCAGTTCATACAGGCTGTTTTGCTGCTGTACGCGGCAGCGGTCATGACAGGAGGAATTATGCAGATCTTCCGTCCGTATATGCGTTATGTGAGCCTGTTTTACGCGGCGGGTGTTTTCAGTTATATGGTTTTCCTGCAACTGTGGCGGCTCATCGCCCACATGTACAGGAAGCAGAGCAGGATCCTTCAGGTAACGCTGTATACAGACCGGGGCGGGCGGCCCGTGAAAGCTCTTCTGGATACGGGAAACGAACTGAGAGACTGTTATACCGGAGAACCCGTAAATATCATAGACCCGGAGACCGCGGCGGCCATAGCGGATCATATGGGAGCGGAAAAAGGATTTCATATGATTCCCTATCATTGTATCAGCGGAGAATCTGTCATGAAAGTTTTTCGGGTGAAAAAAATGTGCGTTCATATGGAAGAAGAGAAATGGATAGAAAATCCGCTGCTCGGGATAGGGGAGAAATCCCTGTCCGGGGACGAAGAGTATGAAATGATCCTGAATCCGGCGATTTTTTCCGGATGAGACTTTAAACCATAATCATTAGGAGGAGACTGGATGTTGGAAAATGGAACAGTCACGCGTCCGCTCAGGATGCGGATCATATCGGATATCAGAAGCCTGATATTCGGAAACGGAAAAGAAATCCATTATATAGGAGGAACGGAGATACTTCCGCCGCCGTTGGAAAGCGGGCTGGAAAAGGAGATGATCGGCCGTCTTGGAACGGGAAGAGACGAACATGCAAAGAAAGTACTCATCGAGCATAATCTCCGACTTGTAGTCTATATCGCCAAGAAATTCGACAACACGGGGGTCGGCGTAGAGGACCTGATCTCTATAGGAACGATCGGACTGATCAAAGCGATCAATACATTTAATCCAAAGAAAAAGATAAAGCTGGCGACTTACGCGTCCCGGTGTATTGAGAACGAGATACTGATGTATCTCAGACGCAACAGTAAAACGAAACTGGAGGTATCCATAGACGAGCCGCTCAACGTGGACTGGGACGGAAACGAACTTCTTCTCTCGGATATCCTCGGGACAGAGGAAGACACGATATACCGCGATCTTGAAAATGAGGCGGAAAGAAAACTTCTTGTCCGTGCCCTCAACAAACTGTCCAACCGGGAAAAAATGATCGTAAAGATGCGCTTCGGGCTGGACAATCCGGAGGGCAGGGAAAAACACAGAAAGAAGTGGCGGATCTCCTCGGGATCTCGCAGTCTTATATCTCCCGGCTGGAGAAGAAGATCATGCAGAGGCTCAAACGGGAAATGGCGCGCTACGAATAAAAGCCGTATATATCTACATATTGTAGTAGTGCGCATAGATCCCGTTCTGCCGGAGCAGTGATTCATGGGTCCCGCGCTCGGCGATCCCGTCCTCTGTGATCACGATGATCTCATCGGCATTGCGGATGGTGGAGAGACGGTGGGCGATCGTGATGGTCGTCCTGCCTTCGGAGAGTTCTTCCAGGCTCTGTTGTATCCGGTGTTCGCTTTCGTTGTCAAGGGCGCTGGTCGCCTCGTCGAGGATCAGGACCGGCGGATTCTTCAGGAACACCCGGGCAATGGAAATGCGCTGTTTCTGCCCGCCCGAGAGGCGGGCGCCGCGCTCGCCGACAAAGGTGTCGTAACCGTCCGGCAGCTCTTCGATGAAATCATGGATATTGGCGCGCTTTGCGGCTTCGATGATCTCATCCGCAGATGCCCCGGGTTTTCCGTAGGCGATATTTTCCCGTATCGTGCCTGAGAAAAGGTAGACATCCTGCTGCACCATGCCGATCTGAGTCCTCAGGCTTTCAAGGGTCAGTGTGCGGATATCCTTTCCGTCGATCGTGATCCGTCCGCCTGTCACATCGTAGAATCTGGGAAGGAGAGAGCAGACGGTCGTTTTCCCGCTTCCTGACGGACCTACAAGGGCGATGGACTTTCCGGCCGGAATCTCGAAGGATACATGGGAGAGCACAGGTGTGTCGTCATCACTGTAGTGGAAGGATACATCCTCGTAGCAGACATGCCCTTTTACGTCAGTGAGCGGCTTTGCGTCCGGAGCGTCGACAATCTCCGGCTCTGTCTCCATCACGTCCAGGAAACGGCGGAAGCCGGCCAGCCCTTTCTGCATCATCTCGATCAATTCTACAAGGATCTGGATCGGGCTGATGAAGATGCCGATATACAGCGCGTACATTGCAAGATCGGTAACGTTCATCAGACCGCGGGCGATGAGATACCCGCCGAATACAAGTGTTACAAGATACATCATGCCCTGGAAGAAAAGGTTCCATCCCATGAAATTTCCCATGCAGTTATAGTTGTTCCGCTTGGAAACAAGAAAGGCATGGTTGCTCTGCCTGAATTTCTCCCGTTCGATCTCTTCGTTGGCAAAGGACTGAACGACACGGATCCCCGCCAGCGTATCCTGCAGGCTGGAGTTGATGTCTCCGATCTTCCTGCGGTTATCCATGAAGGTTTCCTGCATCCGCTGATTCTGCCGGAATGAGAAGATGAACATGCACAGGACGAGAACAACAAGGGGAAGCGCCAGCCGCCGGTTAATGAGGAACAGGAAGATGAAGGAGCCGGCGATCTTTATCACGGAGATAAAGAGGTTCTCGGGACCGTGGTGCGCGAATTCCGCGATATCAAACAGGTCAGAGACAAGTTTGCTCATCATCTGGCCGGAATTGTTCCGGCTGTAGTAGGAAAAGGACAGCTTCTCATAGTGGTCAAAGAGCTGTTGGCGCATATCCCGCTCCATTTCGGCGCCCATCATGTGTCCCCGATAACTTACATAATATTTGCAGAGGCTCTGGACGATATACATGGCGAGAAGTCCGAGGGCGATCCAGGGCAGCGCGCTGAGGATCGAGGCGCTGTCTCCGGTGAAAAGCGTGTTTGTCATCGCGCGCAGGAACTGCGGGTACGCGAGATCCACGATGCTGATAACAGCGGCGCAGATAAGGTCAACAAAGAAAACCGCCTTGTACGGCGTATAGTAATCGATGAATTTTCTGATCGTGTGCATGGTATCACTCCTTGCGTAACATACCTGTTTCAATTCTATTCCGTTGAACATATTAGCATATCATTTTCTGCTTGACAAGAAGTTCCATCCTGTAATAACGTATGACTGTATGACCGCAGTCTGACGAAAGAGAGAAGAGTTATGAGACTTTATTCAGCCCCGCTTGAGGGGATTACGGGATGGATCTTCCGCAGCGCCGTCCATGAATGCTTCGGCGGATTCGACAAATATTTCGTGCCGTTTATCCGGCCGAACCAGATGGGACATTTCAGCGCCAGAGAGAAGAAGGATATCCTGCCGGAACACAATGAGGGCATGTATACGGTTCCCCAGATCCTTACGAACAGGCCGGAGGATTTTATCCGGACGGCGTACAAGCTCGGTACGTACGGATATGAGGAGATCAATCTGAACCTCGGATGCCCGTCCGGCACCGTTGTGACGAAGGGGAGGGGAGCGGGGTTCCTCGCGTCTCCGGACAGGCTGGACGATTTTCTGTACGAGATATTTGAAAAATGCGGGATCCGGATCTCCGTCAAGACAAGACTGGGAATGGAAGAGCCGGAGGAATTTTATCATCTTCTGGAGATATATAATAAATATCCGCTGGAGGAGCTGATCATCCATCCGCGGGTACGGAAAGATTTCTATAAAAACACTCCGAATATGAAATTATTTGCAGAGGCTCTGCAGAAGAGCAGAAACCCGGTCTGCTATAACGGGGATATTTTTACTCCGGAAGATTACAGACGCTTTGTGCGGATGCAGCCGTCCGCAGATCGTATCATGATGGGAAGAGGGGTTCTGGCCGATCCGTCTCTGGCGCGTGAGATCCGGGGAGGGGCAAAAGCCGGCGCTCCGGAACTGCGGCGTTTCCACGACCTTCTTTACGCGGGGTACTGCGAAGAGATGTCCGGCGAGCGGACGGTCCTTTATAAAATGAAAGAGTTGTGGACATATCTTGCGCCCGGATTTACAAATTATAAGAAATATGCGAAGAAAATAAAAAAATCCGAGAAATGCGCAGTATATGAAAAGATCATAGATGAACTGTTTGAAAACGAAGAGATCAGCGTGTCCTGAGATAAGGAAACGCTGATCTTCTGTATTACCGGTCTCTTTAATCCTGAGTCTGCGCCGTCTCGTTATGTCTTTTGAGAGCAGCCTCTACAAATCCCTTAAAGAGCGGATGTGGCCTGTTCGGTCTGGACTTGAGTTCCGGATGCGCCTGTGTCGCAATGAACCACGGATGGGACGGGATTTCGATCATTTCGATGATGCGGCTGTCCGGAGAGAGTCCGCACAGAGACATCCCGTGTTCCTCAAGGACGTCACGGTAATCATTGTTTACTTCATAGCGGTGACGGTGGCGTTCACTGATCTCACTTGTGCCGTACAGTTTCTCTGCAAGGGATCCTTCTTTGAGCACACACGGATACGCGCCGAGACGGAGCGTGCCGCCGATATCTTCCACGCCGATCTGATCCGGCATGATATGGATGACCGGATGGGTCGTGTCCGGCTTCAGTTCCATGCTGTGCGCGTCATTGTATCCGATCACATTTCTCGCGAATTCCACGATGGCCAGCTGCATGCCGAGGCACAGGCCGAGGAACGGGACTCCGTGAGTGCGGGCGTAGTTGACGGCCGTGATCTTGCCTTCGATCCCTCTGTGGCCGAAACCGCCGGGCACGAGGATGCCGCTGACATCGGAGAAGATCTCCTCCGCGTTTTCTTCGGTGACAGTCTCAGAGTCTACCCATTTGATGTTCACGGTAGTATGAGAGTAGATACCGCCGTGCTTTAACGCTTCGACTACACTGATATAGGCGTCGTGGAGCTGGATATATTTGCCGACGAGCGCTACAGTCACTTCCTGCGTCGGGTGACGCAGATTCTCTACCATATCGATCCAGTCTTTGAGATCCGGTTCCGGGCAGTCCAGATGAAGACATTCGCATACGACCTGCGCGAGATGTTCCTTCTCCATAGCGAGAGGAGCCTCATAGAGATACTCTACGTCCAGATTCTGGAGAACATGGCTGGCAGGCAGGTTACAGAACAGGGAAATCTTGTCTTTCATGCCGGCGTCAAGAGGATACTCGGAGCGGCATACGATGATATCCGGCTGGATCCCCATTCCCTGCAGTTCCTTTACGCTGGCCTGCGTAGGTTTTGTTTTCATTTCCTGAGAAGCTCTCAGATAGGGGATCAGTGTTACATGGATGAGGATGACATTCTCAAATCCTTTCTCATGCTGGAACTGGCGGATGGATTCGAGGAAAGGCTGGCTCTCGATGTCTCCTACCGTGCCGCCGACTTCGATGATCGCGATCTCCGTGTCTTTTGCCGCCGGATTCCGGTAGAACTTGCTCTTGATCTCATTGGTGATGTGCGGGATGACCTGAACGGTGCCTCCGCCGAAGTCGCCCCGGCGCTCCTGCTGGAGTACGGACCAGTAGATCTTACCGGTCGTGACGTTTGAATTCTTCGTCAGGCTCTCATCGATGAAACGCTCATAATGCCCCAGATCCAGATCTGTCTCCGCGCCGTCGTCCGTGACAAAGACTTCCCCGTGCTGGACCGGGTTCATAGTACCCGGATCAATGTTGATGTAAGGATCGAATTTCTGCATGGTCACGGTATATCCGCGGGCCTTTAACAGGCGTCCGAGAGAGGCGGCCGTTATCCCTTTGCCGAGGCCGGATACAACGCCTCCGGTAACAAATACATACTTTACTGCCATAATAAGTGTCCTCCTGTGTATAAATCTGATGAACGGCAAAAATACCCATATAGTATACAACAGAACATTCAGAAAGTACAGAAATTTCATAATGTTTTTGTTGATTTATGTAAAACCTCTCCTTATAATATTAATAGCTGTTTTTAGGAGGAATAGAATGGATAATAATAAAAATAAAGATCCGAATCACAACCGGCAGGGCTGGGGGATCATCCTCGCGACAACCCTGCTGGTCACATTTGTAGTGATGGGGCTGTATTCTATGATGGGGGGATCCGGCCCGGAAGAGATCAGTTATGACCAATTTCTCTCACTGGTCGATGAGGGGAAAGTACAGGAAGTAAGCCTCGGCAGTGACCGGATCTATATTACACTGACCGACGAGGCGCGGCAGGAGGAACTGCAGGAGAACGGAGAGACCGGCAGCTCCGGAGATGCATGGAGCCAGCTCCAGGAACAGATACAGTCGGAAAGCAGTACCGGGAATGAAACCGAACAGGAACCGGACTATTATACAGGATATGTCAGCGACTATTCTCTGGTGGAAAGACTTGAGGAAGCAGGGATAGAATTCGGAAGCCAGCCCGCAGATACCGTGAGTCAGACACTTCTCGAGCTGTTCCTGACAGTGGTCCTTCCGATCGGCCTGATGGCGGTGATGCTCATCTGGCTGATGAGGAAGATGACCAAAGGCGGAGGCGTGATGGGCGTCGGCAAGAGCAACGCCAAGATGTATATGGAGAAAGAGACCGGGGTCACATTTCAGGATGTGGCCGGTGAAGACGAGGCGAAAGAATCTCTGCAGGAAGTGGTGGATTTCCTCCATAATCCGGGGAAATACAGCGGCATCGGCGCGAAACTTCCCAAGGGCGCGCTGCTCGTCGGACCGCCGGGGACCGGAAAGACGCTTCTGGCGAAAGCAGTGGCGGGAGAGGCGAAGGTTCCGTTTTTCTCTCTGTCGGGATCTGCGTTTGTAGAGATGTATGTGGGTGTGGGAGCCTCCCGTGTTCGCGATCTGTTCAAACAGGCTCAGCAGCAGGCTCCGTGCATTGTATTTATCGATGAGATCGACGCTATCGGAAAGACCCGTGATTCTTCGCTTGGCGGAAATGACGAACGGGAGCAGACGCTCAACCAATTGCTTGCGGAAATGGACGGCTTCGACACGAACAAGGGGCTTTTGATCCTGGCTGCAACGAACCGCCCGGAGATCCTGGATCCCGCGCTTCTGCGTCCGGGACGTTTTGACCGGCGGATCATCGTGGATAAACCGGATCTGAAAGGCCGTGTGGAGATACTGAAGGTACACGCGAAGGACGTGCGCATGGATGAGAGCGTGGATCTGGAAGCGATCGCCCTCGCGACTTCAGGCGCGGTCGGCTCGGATCTTGCGAATATGATCAACGAGGCCGCTATCAACGCGGTAAAGCACGGAAGACAGGTGGTCAGTCAGAAGGATCTCTTTGAAGCGGTGGAAGTTGTTCTTGTCGGAAAAGAAAAGAAAGACCGTATCATGAGTAAGGAGGAGAGACAGATCGTCTCTTACCATGAGGTGGGGCACGCGCTTGTCACAGCGCTCCAGAAAAATACAGAGCCGGTACAGAAGATCACGATCGTGCCGAGGACAATGGGAGCCCTCGGATATGTGATGCAGACGCCGGAGGAAGAAAAATTCCTGAATACGAAGAAAGAGCTGGAGGCAATGATCGTTGTGTCCCTCGGCGGGCGCGCCGCGGAAGAACTTGTCTTTGACACGGTGACGACAGGAGCGGCCAACGATATCGAACAGGCGACAAAGATCGCGCGTTCCATGATCACGCAGTACGGAATGTCCGAGCGCTTTGGGCTGATGGGACTTGAATCCATCCAGAACAGGTATCTGGACGGAAGAGCCGTATTAAACTGCGGCGACGCGACTGCCGGCGAGATCGACGAGGAAGTCATGAAGATGCTGAAAGCCGCATATGAGGAGGCGAAGAAACTCCTTTCCGAGAACCGGGAAGCGCTTGATAAGATCGCCGCTTTCCTGATCGAGAAAGAGACGATCACGGGCAAAGAATTCATGAAGATATTCCGGGAAGTGAAGGGCATTCCGGAGCCTGATGAAACAGAGGAGAATAACGCTGAGGAACGGGAAGGACGCATTGTTATGAGACATGGAGAATAATAATTTTGATATCCGGGAAGAATTAAAGAAATTGCCGGGCAGACCCGGCGTCTATATCATGCGCGACGAGAATGAACATATTATTTATGTCGGTAAGGCGGTCAGCCTGAAGAACCGGGTGCGGCAGTATTTCCAGAGCAGCAGGAACAAGGGCGTCAAGATCGAACAGATGGTGACGCATATCCGCCGGTTTGAATACATCGTGACGGATTCCGAACTGGAAGCTCTTGTCCTGGAATGCAATCTGATCAAGGAACATCATCCGAAATACAACACGATGCTCATGGATGACAAGACCTATCCGTTCATCAAGGTGACGACAAACGAAGCTTTTCCGAGGGTAGTGCTGTCGCGAAAGATACTTAAGGACAAGGCCCGGTATTTCGGGCCTTATACAAGTTCTCAGGCGGTCAGGGATACGATCGATCTGATCCATAAACTGTATCACCTGAGAAACTGCAGCCGGAGCCTTCCAAGGGATATCGGGAAGGAGAGACCCTGTCTGAACTATCATATCAGGCAGTGCGACGCTCCCTGTCAGGGATATATTTCCCGGGAGGAATACGGAAAAGCGGTAAATGAAGTCATCAGGTTCCTGAACGGAAACTATGATACGGTTCTGGGAGAACTGGAAGAGAAGATGAACGCTGCTTCCGAAGCTATGGAATTTGAGCGGGCGATCGAGTACAGGGAACTGATCGGCAGTGTAAAAAAGGTGGCTCAGAAGCAGAAGATCACAGACTCCAGCGGCGAGGACAGGGATGTTCTGGCCGTCGCTTCCCGGGAAGAAGATGCGGTCGTTCAGGTGTTTTTTATCAGGGGAGGACGTCTGATCGGAAGGGATCACTTTTACCTGCGTATCACGAAGGGAGAGACCACTTCGGAGATACTAAACAGTTTTATTCTTCAGTATTATGCCGGAACGCCGTTTATCCCGGGTGAACTGACGCTTCAGGACGGAGTGGAAGACCGGGAGCTTCTGGAGACATGGCTGACTTCTAAGAGAGGGCAGAAAGTAATGCTGAAAGTGCCGAAGAAAGGCACGAAAGAGAAACTGATGGAACTCGCCCGGGAAAATGCCGAGATGGTGTTGAGCAAGGATAAAGAACGTCTGAGGCGCGAGGAAGGGAGAACGATCGGCGCGGTAAAGGAGATCGGGGAACTGCTCGGCCTGGACGGGATCGTCCGGATGGAGGCCTATGATATATCGAACACGAACGGATTCGAGTCTGTCGGCTCTATGGTCGTCTATGAGAGAGGACGTCCGAAAAGAAATGATTACCGTAAATTCAGGATCAAGGGGATCAGAGGCGCCGATGATTACGGCAGCATGCGCGAAGTGCTGACCCGGCGTTTTACCCACGGACTGCGGGAACGAAAAGAAAACGAAGAGCTTGGAAAATTCACTGTATTTCCGGATCTGATCATGATGGACGGCGGTAAGGGGCAGGTCAATGTGGCGCTCCGGGTGCTTGACGAACTGCATCTTGATATTCCGGTATGCGGTATGGTAAAGGATGATCATCACCGGACCCGCGGGCTGTATTATCACAATGAAGAGATTCCCATCGACAGGTCTTCGGAGGCGTTCCGTCTGATCACCAGAATTCAGGATGAGGCGCACCGCTTTGCCATTGAGTACCACAGACAGCTGAGGGGGAAAGGACAGGTACATTCCATACTCGACGACATCGAGGGAATCGGGCCGGCGCGGAGGAAAGCGCTGATGAGACGTTATCTGAGTCTTGATGAAATAAAAAAGGCATCGAAAGAAGAACTTGCGCAAATACCGTCTATGAACGAAAAAGCGGCAGAATCTGTATACAAGTTCTTTCATCAGTGATATGATAAAAAGAAAAAACAGGGAGAGAAATTATGGGACAAGGGATTAAACTGAACGAGATCGTAGAAAAGATGAACCTGAAGAACCTTACGCCTGAGGTTGATCTGTTCGAGAAGGAAGTCGATATTCCGGACGTAAACCGCCCGGCGCTGCAGCTGACCGGATTTTACGATCGTTTCGATTCAAACAGAGTACAGATCATCGGAAATGTAGAATACAGATATATACAGACGTTAAGTGAAGCGGAACGCAAGGAAACTTTCAGCACCCTGCTTCAGCATCCGCTTCCGTGTATTGTGTTCTGCCGGGACATTGTACCGGAGGAGAACTTTCTGAAGATGGCGGTAGAATACAAGGTGCCGATATTTAATACGGTGAAGCCGACCTCGGATTTTATGGCGGAGATCATAAGGTGGATGAACGTACGGCTGGCTCCGTGCATTTCCATTCACGGAGTGCTTGTCGACGTGTACGGCGTGGGCGTGCTGATCATGGGCGAGAGCGGGATCGGAAAAAGCGAGGCCGCGCTGGAGCTGATCAAAAGGGGGCATCGCCTTGTGACGGACGATGTGGTTGAGATACGCAAAGTGAGCGATGAGACTCTGGTCGGAACTGCTCCGGACATTACAAAGCACTTTATCGAACTGAGAGGCATCGGTATCGTGGATGTAAGATCCATGTTCGGTGTCCAGAGTGTAAGAGAGACGCAGAATATTGACCTTGTGATCACTCTTGAGGACTGGAACAGGGACAAGGAATATGACCGTCTCGGACTGGAGGAAGAATATACGGAATTTTTGGGAAATAAAGTAGTCTGCCACCGCATTCCGATCCGTCCCGGCAGAAATCTTGCGATCATCGTGGAGTCTGCGGCTGTCAACCACAGGCAGAAACAGATGGGATACAATGCGGCCGCGGAACTTTATAAGAGAGTTCAGGAAAACATCGCTAAAAAGAAAAAATAATGAGGGGGAAGACTTTGGCTATGAAATATTGTTTTGGTGTGGATATAGGCGGAACTACGATAAAGATGGGACTTTTCGATGAGTCTGGAATAATTATCGATAAATGGGAGATCACGACAGATACGTCCGAGGAAGGAAAGGCGATCATTCCGAACATCGCGTCTTCTATTGAAAAGAAGATCGAGGAACATCAGTTGGACAGGAGCGAAATCGCCGGTATCGGCGCGGGGGTTCCGGCTCCGGTGACTGCGGAGGGAGTGGTGAACGGAAGCGCGAATCTCGGATGGACATACAAGGAAGTTAAGAAAGAACTGGAAGAACTTACAGGTCTTACGTCATATATAGGAAACGACGCGAATGTGGCAGCTCTCGGCGAGATGTGGAAGGGCGGCGGCGAAGGCGAGAAGAATATGATCATGGTGACGCTCGGGACCGGCGTTGGAGGCGGAATCATTATCGATGGCAAGATGCTTGTCGGCGCGAATGGAGCGGGAGGCGAGATCGGCCATCTGTGCGTGAACTATGAAGAGACAGACCGCTGCGGCTGCGGCAATAAAGGATGTCTGGAACAGTATGCATCGGCGACGGGAATCGTGCGGCTGGCGAAGCAGAAGCTTGGTCAGGAGATGCGTCCTACTATTTTAAATAAAGAGGACGTTACGGCAAAGGATGTATTTGACGCGGTAAAAGAAGGCGATGAAGTCGCGAAGGAGATCGCCGCGGCGTTCGGAAGATACCTGGGATATGGTCTGGCTAATCTTGCGGCAGTGACTGATCCGGCTGTGTTTGTGATCGGCGGAGGTGTGTCAAAAGCAGGAGAAGTGCTTATCCCCTACATAAGAGAGCCGTATATGGAGAGAGCTTTCTTTGCGGACCGGAATGTGAGGTTCGTTCTTGCCCGGCTTGGAAATGACGCGGGGATCTGCGGCGCGGCCAAGCTGGTATTGGACAATAAGTGATCCATATACAAAAGAATATATGTTATAACGGAAGAGTCCGTTTCAGAAGTTCATCAGACTTCTGAAACGGACTCTTTTATCTGTTTAAAATAACAGTTTATTTTACTCTGTTGTGGAATCGCCGCCGGAATCACTGCCGGAGCCGCCGCCGGAATCACTGCCGGAGCTGCCGGAATCACTGCCGGAGCTGCCGGAATCACTGCCGGAGCTGCCGGAATCACTGCCGGAGCTGCCGCCGGAATCACTGCCGGAGCCGCCGCCGGAATCACTGCCGGAGCCGCCGCCGGAATCACTGCCGGAGCTGTCGCCGGAGCTGCTGCCTCCGCTGTCAGTGCTGTCATCATCGTCATCGGTATCAGAACGGCTGCCGCTTGAAGAGCCGGAGCTGCTGGAACTTGAATGCCCTGAACAGCTCTCTGTGGGAGCTGTGTCCTTATCGAAATATTCCGTCCTTGAAGAACAACTGCTCACTGCCAAAAGTCCGGTCTTTGTACATACTGTCTTCTGGACCACCGAGCTCGGCATTTCGAAATCTTCCTCCGCGAGATTCTGATGAATCTGTTCCATGATCGCATTCCAGATGGCAAGATGCCAGGAACCATATCCGTCCATGGATTTGTTATCATCATAACCGCCCCAGATGCCTGCTGTATAATAAGGAGTGTATCCTACGAACCAGCGGTCCACATAGTCATCCGTCGAACCGGTCTTGCCGGCTGTCGCCATAGCGTCCAGACCTGCGCCGGAACCTGTACCGCTGCTGACCACATCCTCCATCGCGCTTGTCAGCAGATAAGCGGTGGAATCCTTGATCACTTCATGTGTTGCCGGCGTACTGTTGTCGATCAGAACATTGCCGTCGTGGTCGAGAATCTGAGTGTAAAGGATCGGCTCCGTGTAAGTGCCGCCGTTCGCGATCGCCGCGAAAGCCGCCGTCAGTTCGATGTTGTAGACGCCGTTGGTGATTCCGCCAAGCGCCATTGCCTGTGTCATATCATCGTCCGTGAGGGTTGTAAACCCGAATTCCTCAAGATATTCATATCCGGTGCTCACACCGACATCTTCCGTAAGGGTACGCACCGCGATTGTATTTATGGAATCCCGGATCGCGTTGCGGATCGTTGTCGAGCCCTTATAACCGCTGTAGGAATTGGTCACTTCCTGTCCGCTCTCATATTCGTACGCCTCATCCACGACTGTATCGGCAAGTGTAAGGATACCTTCGTTCAGGCCGGGCGCGTAAGTGGAGAGGATCTTGAAAACGGAACCGGGCTGCTGGGGATCTTCGGTGGCCCGGTTAAAAGTCCGGTTTGCGGATTTTTCACCGCGGCCTCCCACGATAGCCTTGACCTTTCCGGTATACTGATCCATAACAACGAATGAAACCTGAGGCTGCAGGGTGATCGTGTAATTTTCATCCACGGTATCTCCGGCGTCTTCGTCGATATCCAGAGTGGCTTTATACGCTTCGATCATCTCTTCCGCTTCCTCTTCCGAAGAGAATATGAGCGGATTGGTATCATCATAATTCTCACTGATGAAAGTCTTGAGATTCTCCTTGCTGTAGTTCTCGGTTGTGCCGTCCGCGCGGTAAACGGTCAGGGCGAATTCAATCCCGTATTCCGTTACCGGATAATAATCATCGTCCGAAGTTACCTCGTCGCAGATCTCCTGGATCGACGTATCCTGCGTGGATACGATGGTGAGACCGCCGCTGTACAGCAGATTGTACGCCTGAGTCTCGGTATAGCCTTTTTCATCTATGAGATCCTGAATGACAACTTCGATCAGCGCGTCGGTAAAATAGGAGTATGGCGTGTCGTCTTCGGTGGTGGCAGCCGTCTCAAGGATGCGGTCGTACACGTCGTCAGCCATGGCTTCGTCATATTCATCCTGAGTGATATACCCCTGTTCCAGCATATTGCCGAGAACGATTTCCCTGCGTTCCGCGTTGTTCTCCGGATATGTCACCGGATCATAAGCGGTGGGATTCTGCGTGATGGCCGCGATAACCGCACATTCGGACAGCGTCAGGTCCGCCACATCTTTGTTGAAATAGCGGGTCGCGGCAGTCTGGACACCCAGACATCCCTGTCCGAGATTGATCGTGTTCATATAGGCTTCCAGAATTTCTTCTTTGCTCATTTCTTCTTCGATCTGAAGAGCAAGATACTGCTCCTGAAGTTTTCGCTCGATTTTCTCGAAGAATGTGTTTTCGTTTACAAAATTCGGAAACACGTTATTCTTGATCAGCTGCTGGGTCAGCGTGCTGGCGCCTTCCGTAAAATTGAAACCGTTGGCAATACCGACGACCCCCGCCCTCAGGATACCCTGAAGATCGATCCCGTTGTGTTCATAAAAACGCTCGTCCTCAATTGCCACGAATGCATGGGGGAGATACTCGGAATTTGCCGTGATCTCTTCGTATGTCTTATACACACGGTTGGAATCTGAGTCGCTCAAAGTTTCAATCACGTTTCCGCTCTCATCGGTAATGGTAGTCGTATATCCCTGAGGAAGTATATCTTCGGCCGAGACAGCGGGTGTGTCGTCTATGATCTTTTTGACTATGACAGCGCCGCCGATGATACATATGACTCCCAGAAGGAGTATACAGATGATGAGCGCTTTAAAGAACCGTACGCCTACACGTTTCTTTTTCATTCTTTTTTTAGAAGAAATATTTTTTTTTCTTCTGGAAAGGTTTCTTTTTCCGTAATTCACGAATAACATCCTCCTTTTCAGCTCCCATGATTATATCAAATATGCGCATATAAATAAAGTTAAAAATAAAATCTTCATATTTTCTCCATTTTTTGATAACATAGTTACGTCGGCTTTTGAAAATATGTTCCCGGAATGAAAGGAGAGGATCATGGACAGGTATGATACTGTATACAGAGGCGGCACAGGAGAGTATACGGAGAAAAAATCCCGCTTCATCGCAGAAGTATATTCCGCTGCCAGTGAAAAAGAGGCTTTTTATCATCTGGAGAGCGTAAAGAAAAGATACTGGGACGCGCGACATCACTGCTGGGCCTATGTGATCGGACACAGCCCTGTCTCAGAGAGAATGAGCGATGACGGGGAGCCTGCCGGAACCGCGGGAAAGCCGATCCTGGAGGTGATCCGCGGACGGGGGATAACGGACATATTTGTTGTTGTGACCAGATATTTCGGCGGTACGCTTCTGGGAACAGGAGGACTTGTGCGCGCGTACACATCGGCATCGGCAGCCGCGCTTTCGGATACTGTGATCATTACCCGTATATCGGGGCTTAAACTGGATATTCACACAGATTATGCCGGACTCGGCAGGATACAGTATCTGATCGGCCGGAGAGGAATGGACATTCTGGATACAGTCTATACAGATAAGGCGGTTATCTCTGTGGTCATCCCGGAAGAGGAAGAGGGGGCATTTACAAAAGAAGTGCTTGAAGGGACGAACGGACAGGCTGTACTGGAGAAACAGGGAAAATGCTGGTTTGCCAGAACGGAGAACGGGGTTGAAATCCGTGAAAAATAAAAGACCGCTGCGGAAAACCGCTTCATAAACATTTGTGAAACGCGTTTCCGCAGGCGGTCCTGAACAAACCGGATTATGAAAATTCGGGCTCGATCAGTCCGAAGGAACCGTCTTTTCTCTTATATACTACATTAACCTCATCTGTCTCGGCATTGGAGAAAACAAAGAAGTTATGTCCCAGAAGTTCCATCTGGATGCAGGCGTCTTCCGGATACATCGGCTTGATGCCGAATTTTTTCGTACGCACGATTCGGATCTCACCATCTTCGGGCGATTCCTCATCAGAGTCAATGAACTCTTTGCGGATGCTTCCGGTCGGCGCCGCCGAAGTGGGGTGTCCCTGATTCTTTGCAACCAGCTTGTTTTTGTATTTGCGGAGCTGGCGCTCGATGATCTCTTCTACGAGATCGATCGATACATACATATCGCTGCTCGTCTGTTCCGAGCGGATGATGTTTCCCTTGACCGGGATCGTCACCTCGATCTTCTGACGTTCTTTTTCCACGATCAGGGTTACGATAATTTCTGTTTCAGGAGTGAAGTACCTCTCAAGCTTTCCCAATTTCTGCTCGATCGCGTCTTTGAGTCCTTGCGTTACTTCGATGTTCTTTCCACTGATGATAAAATTCATACGATTCAACTCCTTTTTGTTTATATTCTACATAAACATGTGTTAAATATGTGTATGTATTATGTGAATATTATAACATGGAAAAAGAATAATGTATAGAACGAATCATTTCCGAACGGATTATTTCATGCTGCTTCTTTTACGCATCCTGGAATCAAGGATTTTTTTACGGATGCGCAGGTTTTCCGGCGTCACTTCGAGCAGCTCGTCCGTGTCGATAAAGTCGAGCGCCTGCTCCAGACTCAGGATCCGCGGCGGCGTAAGGCGCAGCGCCTCGTCAGCGCTCGACGAGCGGGTGTTTGTCAGATGTTTTGTCTTGCAGACATTGAGCTCTATGTCCTCGGCTTTGCCGTTCTGTCCGATGACCATGCCCGCGTATACCCGTTCGCCCGGACCGATAAACAATGTGCCGCGTTCCTGCGCGCCGTACAGACCGTAAGTGACGGCTTCTCCCGCCTCAAACGCGATCAGCGATCCCTGCTTGCGGTACTGAATATCTCCTTTATACGGCGCGTATCCGTCAAAACTTGTATTCAGGATCCCGTTTCCTTTTGTGTCGGTCAGAAATTCTCCGCGGTAGCCGATAAGCCCTCTGGACGGTATGGAAAACTCCAGACGTGTGTAACCGCCTCCCGTAGTTCCCATGTTCCGGAGTTCGCCTTTTCTCTGACCGAGTTTTTCGATCACGACGCCGGTAAATTCATCCGGCACATCAATGTATGCCAGCTCCATAGGCTCCAGCTTCTTTCCGTTTTCATCTGTCTTATAGAGAACCTCTGCCTTGCTGACCGCAAATTCATATCCTTCCCTGCGCATATTTTCAATGAGGACGGAGAGATGGAGCTCTCCTCGCCCGGATACTTTGAAGCTGTCCGTATTGTCCGTCTCTTCCACACGCAGGCTGACATCAGTGTTGAGCTCGCGGAACAGTCTGTCTCTCAGATGCCGGGAAGTCACATATTTCCCTTCCTGACCGGCGAAAGGACTGTCGTTTACGATAAACTGCATTGCGATGGTAGGCTCCGAGATCTTCTGGAACGGGATCGGTTCGGGATTCTCGGCAGAACAGAGCGTATCGCCGATGGAAATATCGGAGATACCGGAGATCGCTACGATGGAACCGACAGTCGCCTGTCTGACTTCTGTTTTCTCCAGACCGTCGAATTCATAGAGCCGGCTGATCTTTACTTTTTTCTGTTTATCCGGATCATGATGGTTTACGAGAACCATTTCCTGATTGACGGCAATAGTTCCGTTATCTACTTTGCCGATACCGATGCGGCCTATGTATTCGTTATAGTCGATCGTACTGATGAGAACCTGTGTCGGAGCGTCCGGATCGCCTTCGGGAGCCGGGATGTAGTCGAGGATCGTCTCGAAGAGCGGCTTCATATCACGTTCTTCATCGGTAAGATCGAGTACGGCCACGCCTGCTTTGGCAGAAGCGTAGACGAACGGGCATTCAAGCTGTTCGTCGGAAGCGCCCAGATCGATGAAGAGCTCCAGCACCTCGTCGATAACTTCCTCAGGACGTGCTTCCGGCCGGTCGATCTTGTTGATGCATACAATAACAGGGAGACTTAATTCAAGCGCCTTCCTGAGAACGAATTTTGTCTGTGGCATTGCCCCCTCAAAAGCGTCTACCACAAGGATAACGCCGTTTACCATCTTCAGGACACGCTCCACCTCGCCGCCGAAGTCGGCGTGGCCGGGCGTGTCGATGATGTTGATCTTTACACCTTTGTAGCGGACCGCCGTGTTTTTGGAGAGTATCGTAATACCTCTCTCCCGCTCGATGTCGTTGGAATCCATGACGCGTTCCGCGACTTCCTGATTCTCGCGGAATACGCCGCTTTGCTTTAACAGTTCGTCGACAAGAGTTGTCTTGCCGTGGTCAACATGAGCAATAATGGCAATATTTCTTACATCTTCACGCTTTGTTTTCATAAATATCTACACACTCTTTCTTATTACAATATAATCAAAGCCCATACAGTTGCAACTTTCTTATTCTATCACAAAATACACATTTGACAAGTGCCCGAAATGTAAAAAAAGGTCGAACGGTTCTTCTGCCTGTAAGGTTCTAAATAATGATATTATTTCATAGATTTAGTACTGACTCAAAAATACCAGAAAGAGGAAGGGAGAACTACAGATTATGTCAGATAAGATCATTGAGAACAATCAGGTAACAGTCATAGGAACGGTGGTATCGGAATTTACATACAGCCACGAAGTGTTCGGGGAAGGATTCTATATGACAGACATCCTTGTCAGAAGACTGAGCAGTTCAAATGACAGGATTCCGGTCATGGTGTCGGAGCGGCTGATCGACGTATCACAGGATTACAGAAACCGCTGTATTATGGTAACGGGGCAGTTCCGCTCGTACAACCGTCACGAGGAACAGAGGAACCGGCTTGTTCTCTCGGTATTTGCTCGGGAGATCGAGTTTGTGGAAGAAGAACCGGACGGAGCAAGGACCAATCATATCCTGCTCGAAGGATATATGTGCAAGCGGCCGGTGTACCGTAAGACGCCGCTCGGAAGGGAGATCGCGGATCTGCTGCTGGCGGTCAACAGACCCTATGGAAAATCGGATTATATTCCGTGTATCTGCTGGGGGAGGAACGCGAGGTATGCGTCAGGCTTTGAAGTGGGAGAACATGTGAGGGTTCTCGGGCGCATCCAGAGCCGTGAGTATGTAAAGAAACTCTCTGAGACGGAGACTGAGACGCGTACGGCGTATGAAGTTTCTGTCAGCAAACTGGAGTGCATAGAAGAATAGCTTTGCTTGTTAAAAGGATATCATGTATTGAGATTGACTCTCAGATATGGTATTATAACCTATATGCGATGACAGACAAAAACACCTGGCAGCAGGTGTTTTTGCACAGGTATATAATAAACGGATACAGGAGGATAAAGAGAATGGTCAAGTTTATGCTGCATGGATGCAACGGCAGGATGGGAAGGATGATCACGGATATCGTTAAGGAAGAGGAAGGTGTGGTGATCGCCGCCGGCGTGGATGCTTACGCGGGCGTGCCGAATGAATATCCGGTATTTGACTCGATTGAAAAGTGTGATGCAGATGTGGATGTTGTGATCGACTTTTCAACGGCGAAAGCGGTTGACGGCCTTCTGGCTTACTGCGTGGAGAAGAAGCTGCCGCTCGTTCTGTGTACGACCGGCCTTTCTGATGAGCAGCTCAGGAAAGCAGAGGAGGCCTCCAAAGAGACAGCGATCCTCAAGTCTGCGAACATGTCGCTCGGGATCAACCTGCTCCTGAAGCTCCTGCAGGACGCGGCAAAGGTGCTTGCCCCCGCGGGATATGACATCGAGATCACAGAACGCCATCACAACCAGAAACTGGACGCGCCCAGCGGGACAGCCCTTGCCCTCGCGGATTCTGTCAACGGGGCTCTGGACAATGCGTATCATTATGTATACGACAGAAGCCGGGAGCGCCGGAAGAGAGATAAGAAGGAAATCGGGATCTCGGCTGTACGGGGAGGAACGATCGTGGGAAATCACGAGGTGATCTTTGCGGGAACGGACGAAGTGATCGAATTTACCCACACGGCGTATTCGAGAAGCGTTTTTGCCAATGGCGCTGTCGAGGCCGGCAAGTTTCTCGCGGGAAAACCGGCGGGAATGTACGGTATGGGAGACGTGGTCGGCCTGTAGGAAAGACGGAATGAAGCGAAGGAAACGAGCAGAAAAAAGTGCATCTGATAAACAAATGATTGGGAATACTTGGAGGAAGAAATGAAAGATCTCGAAACCAGATATCTGGAACGACTGTCTGACCTGTACCCGACGATCGCGGCCGCGTCAACGGAAATTATCAATCTTCAGTCGATTTTGAACCTGCCGAAAGGGACAGAACATTTCCTCACGGATGTACATGGCGAATATGAAGCGTTTTCCCATGTGCTGAAAAACGGTTCCGGTTCCGTCAGGCGAAAGATCGACGATGTGTTCGGAAACACAATGAGTATCCGGGACAAGCGGTCTCTGGCGACGCTGATCTATTATCCGAAACAGAGGATGGATATGATCAAGAAAAAGGAGACAAACATGGAGGACTGGTACCGCGTCCATCTTTACCTGCTGATCGAGGTGAGCAAACGTGCGGCCAGCAAGTACACCCGGTCAAAAGTGAGAAAAGCGCTTCCGAAAGATTTCGCGTATGTGATCGAGGAACTGATCACGGAGAAAGCGGAAGTCAGCGACAAAGAGTCCTACTATAATGAAATTATCTCAACTATCATCAGGATAGGAAGAGCGGAGGATTTTATCGTCGCGATCTCGGAACTGATACAGAGACTTGTCGTGGATCATCTCCATATTGTGGGCGATATTTATGACAGGGGTCCCGGTCCGCACATTATCATGGAAAAGCTGTTATCCTATCATTCATTGGATATACAGTGGGGAAACCACGATGTTTTATGGATGGGGGCCGCGGCCGGGCAGAGAGCATGTATTGCCAATGTGATCCGCATCTGTGCGCGTTACGGCAATCTGGATATTCTGGAGGAAGGATACGGCATCAATCTGCTCCCGCTTGCGACATTCGCGCTTAAGGTTTATATGGATGATCCGTGTACCTGCTTTAAATTGAAAGTGCAGGAACGGCCGGATTCGGAAGAGATGCAGATGAACCTGCGCATCCATAAGGCGGTTTCGATCATACAGTTTAAACTGGAGGGACAGATCATAGCGAGACGCAGGTCATTTTGTCTTGACGACCGCGCGCTTCTTCACCGGATCGATCATGAAAACGGAACGATCACTCTTGAAGGGAAGGAATACCGGCTTCTGGACACAAATTTCCCGACAGTGGATCCGGATGACCCGTATGCCCTGACGGAAGAAGAAGAAGAGATCATGGAGCGGCTTGAGAAAGCCTTTGTCAACTGTGAGAAGCTCCGGCGCCATATGCGCTTCCTGCTGGCAAAAGGAAGTCTCTACAAGGTGTACAATGATAATCTTCTGTACCACGGGTGTGTGCCGCTTGATGAGGACGGCAGCCTGAAAGAGACAGAGATATACGGAAGAAAATGCCGAGGAAGAGCGCTTTATGATACACTGGATGCATATGTGAGGAAAGGCTTTTTCGCGCTCGATAAAAAAGAGCGGGAAGACGGCAAAGATATTATGTGGTATATCTGGCTCCATCCGGATTCACCGCTGTTCGGGAAGAACAGGATGGCTACGTTTGAACGCTATTTTATCGCGGAAAAAGAAACACATATAGAAAAGAAAAATCCGTATTATTCTTACATAGAAAACGAGAAAGCGATCGACAATATCATGAGGGAGTTCGGTCTTGATCCGGCATACGGACATATTGTAAACGGGCATGTGCCGGTAAAGAGGAAAGACGGAGAGAATCCGATCAAGTGCGGCGGCAAGGTGATGGTCATCGACGGCGGATTCTCCCGCGCATATCAGAAGGAGACGGGAATAGCCGGTTATACGCTGATCTACAATTCCTACGGACTCCTGCTCGTGGCTCATGAACCGTTTGAGTCTACGGAAGCGGCGATAATGAAAGAAAACGACATCCATTCCGAACTTACAGTGGTTCAGAGAGTCCGCGACCGTATCCTGGTGGGAGACACAGACAACGGACGGGAACTCAAGGAACAGATCAGGGATCTGGAGCAGCTTCTTTCAGCATACAGAAACGGCGAGATAATCGAAAAACTATAGAAAAACGCAAAACAGCTCACTTTTATGTATAAATATTGTAAATGTGCAGATAGTAAGGGTGCAACAATATTTATGGAAAGGGAGACTGTTTTATGAAAAAAATGAAAACACTTCTGCTGCTCATGATATGTACATTCGTACTTCTGGGCACAGCGGCGTGCGGAAGCAGCAGTGATGCCGGCGACAGAACGATGAATGACGCCACAGAAGGGGACAGCATCCTGGACGACGCCGCGGATGATGTGACGGACGGTGTGGACGATGTGACAGATGACGTGACAGATGAGATCGATAAAGCAGAAGATGAGCTGACACAGTAAAGTATTTACGCTGCCGCAGGAGGGATCGGACCCTTCTGCGGCAGTGTCCGCGATAAGATGCGAAGGCGGAAAGACCTGCGTACACAGAAAGAGAGAGGAAAAATGAGATTCAGACCGTGCATTGATATACATAATGGAAAGATAAAGCAGATCGTAGGGGGCACTCTGCGGGATGAAGGGGACCGGGCAAGCACAAATTTCGCGTCGGAGCTTGGCGCTCCGTTTTACGCGGGGCTCTACCGCAGGGACGGGCTGAGGGGCGGCCATATTATCCTGCTGAATCCTGCCGGGTCCCGATATTACGAAGAAACAAAAGCTCAGGCTTTGGACGCTCTCGCGGCATATCCGGGCGGAATGCAGATCGGCGGCGGCATCACCGCAGAGAATGCCGGGGATTTTTTAGACGCCGGGGCAAGCCACGTTATTGTGACTTCATATGTATTTAAAAACGGCAGTTTCAACAGAGGCAATCTGGATAGACTGATCGCTGCCGTTGGAAGAGAACACATTGTACTGGATCTGAGCTGCAGGAAGCGCGGCGGCGCATATTATGTGGTGACAGACCGGTGGCAGAAATTTACGGATATGAGACTTACGGAAGATGTGCTGGCCGAGCTGGCGGAAAGCTGCGGCGAATTCCTGATACACGGCGTGGATGTAGAAGGCAGACGGTCCGGGATGGAGGAGGATCTCGTGCGCATGCTCGGGAAATGGCGGGGAGTGCCGGTTACATATGCGGGCGGCATCGCGTCAGTGGAAGATCTGAAGCGGTTCGGAGAACTGAGCGCCGGAAACGTGGATTTTACGATCGGAAGCGCTCTGGACCTGTTCGGGGGAGATCTGCCATACAGGGAAGTGAAAAGATATAGATGACTGCCGTCCGGTCCGCTCCGTTCGCAGAGACGCGCCGTAAATGTAAACAAGTTATGAACTTGTTGAATTAACCCTTTGTTAGTGTTAAAATGTAGAACGTAAGTGTATTGAGGTCATGTGCCCCGCGAGATTATTTATTAAGGAGTTAAATTAGGTGATATGGGTATTATAGAGAAAATTTTCGGCACCCACAGCGAGAATGAACTGAAAAGGATCTACCCTGTTGTTGACAGGATCGAGGCTATGGAGTCTGAGATAAAATCTCTGTCTGACGAGGAGCTGAGGGGAAAGACCAGGGAGTTTAAAGAGCGCCTGAGCGAGGGAGAGACGTTGGATGAGATCATGCCCGAGGCATACGCGGTTGTGAGGGAAGCCGCATTCAGAACTCTTGGAATGCGGCATTACAGAGTTCAGCTGATCGGCGGCATTATTCTGCATCAGGGCCGTATTGCCGAGATGAAGACAGGTGAGGGAAAGACGCTTGTCTCCACACTTCCCGCGTATCTGAACGCGCTGGAAGGAAAGGGCGTCAACATTGTCACGGTCAACGACTATCTGGCGAAGCGCGATGCGGAGTGGATGGGTAAGGTCCATGAATTCCTCGGTCTGACAGTCGGGGTCGTGTTAAACGGCATGGATAATAAAGAGAGACGGGAGGCTTACGGCTGCGATATTACTTATGTGACCAACAACGAGCTCGGATTTGACTATCTGCGTGACAATATGGTCATATATAAAGAACAGCTCGTACAGAGAGGACTGCACTTCGCCATCATCGATGAGGTCGATTCTGTGTTGATCGACGAGGCAAGGACACCGCTGATCATTTCCGGACAGAGCGGCAAATCCACCAGGCTGTATGAGGCGTGTGACATTCTGGCGCGCCAGCTTGAGCGTGGAGAGGCCAGCGGCGAGTTTTCCAAGGTGAACGCCATTATGGGTGAGGAGATCGAGGAGACGGGGGATTTTATCGTCAATGAGAAAGAGAAGACTGTTAATCTGACAGCGGACGGGATCAAAAAGGTCGAGCAGTTTTTTCATATTGAGAATCTGGCAGACCCCGAAAATCTGGAAATCCAGCATAATATCATTCTGGCGCTCCGTGCCCACAACCTGATGTTTAAAGATCAGGATTATGTCGTGACCTCCGAAGGAGAAGTCATGATCGTGGATGAGTTTACCGGGCGTATCATGCCGGGACGCCGTTATTCCGACGGGCTCCATCAGGCGATCGAGGCAAAGGAGCATGTGAAAGTGCGCCGTGAGAGTAAGACTCTGGCAACGATCACATTCCAGAACCTGTTCAATAAATTTGACAAGAAGAGCGGCATGACAGGTACGGCTCTCACAGAGGAAAAGGAGTTCCGCGACATATACGGTATGGACGTGATCGAAATCCCGACCAACAAGCCGGTGCAGCGTGTGGATCTTGAGGACGCCGTATACAAGACAAAGAAGGAAAAATACAGGGCTGTTATCGACGAGGTGAAACAGGCGCACGCAAAAGGTCAGCCGGTACTTGTCGGTACGATCACGATCGAAGTGTCCGAGCTGTTGAGCAGAATGCTGAAAAAGGAGGGCATCAGGCATAATGTGCTGAACGCGAAGTATCATGAGCAGGAGGCAGAGATCGTAGCTGACGCGGGAATTCACGGCGCTGTGACCATTGCCACTAACATGGCGGGCCGTGGAACGGATATCAAACTGGATGACGATGCGAGAGAAGCGGGTGGGCTGAAGATCATCGGTACCGAGCGCCATGAGTCAAGGCGTATCGACAACCAGCTCCGGGGCCGGAGCGGACGGCAGGGAGACCCGGGAGAATCCCGTTTCTATATTTCCCTGGAGGACGATCTGCTGCGGCTGTTCGGCTCGGAAAAACTGATGGGCGTATTTAATGCCTTAGGTGTGAGGGAAGGCGAGCAGATCGAGCACAAGATGCTCTCCAACGCGATCGAGTCCGCGCAGAAGAAACTGGAGACCAACAACTTCGGTATCCGCAAGAATCTGCTCGAGTATGATCAGGTCATGAATGAACAGAGGGAGATCATCTACGGCGAGAGACGGCGGGTGCTTGATGGCGAAAGCATGAGGGATACGATCTACAATATGATCACGGAATACGTGGAAAATATCACCGACCGCTTCGCATCACCGGAAGCGGAATCAGACGACTGGGATTTCAAAGGTCTTGAACTCAATCTGCATAATGTGATCCCGCAGTTAGAGCTCCCTTCACCTGAGGAGTGCCGGGATATGCGTCAGAAAGAGTTCAAACATCTTTTAAAGGAGCGCGCGGTCAAGGCATATGAGGCGAAGGAGGCCGAATTTTCCGAGACAGAGCAGATCCGTGAGATCGAACGTGTCGTACTCCTGAAAGTTATCGATGCAAGATGGATGGGTCATATCGATGATATGGATCAGCTCCGGCAGGGGATCGGCCTGCAGGCATACGGGCAGAGAGATCCGCTTGTCGAGTATAAGATGACGGGCTACGATATGTTCGGAGAGATGACCAGCATGATCGCGGAGACGACCATCCGTACACTGTTCCATATCCGCGTCGAGCAGAAAGTGGAACGTGAAGAAGTGGCGAAGGTGACAGGAACCAACAAAGACGACACATCCGCGCGCGCGCCGAAGAAACGGGCAGAGAAGAAGATATATCCGAATGACCCGTGTCCGTGCGGCAGCGGAAAGAAATACAAGCAGTGCTGCGGCAGGAAGAAAGCCGGATAAGGCTGCGCGCGGCGGATAAACAGAATTTTATTTAAATATGAAAGAGGTGAATAAGGTGGTTTTATTAGATGAATTAAAGTCAAGACTGACTGCATACGAGGAACCGCTGAAAGATCTGAGGGATTCACTTTGACTTGGCGTCAAAGAAACTCAGGATCGAAGAACTGCAGAAAAGGCTGGAAGAACCCAGATTCTGGGACGATCCGGAGACTTCCCAGCAGGTAATGAGAGAATTGAAAGGCCTTGAGGATTCAGTCAGAGAGACCGAACAGCTCTGCTCGGATTATGAGGATATGAAGCTTCTCATCGAGATGAGCGAGGAAGATCCGGATGAGGAGACATCAAAAGAGATCGGGGAGGAGCTGGAGGCGTTCGAAGCAACGTTTGAAGAACTCAGGATCAGCACACTCCTGACAGGGCCTTACGACAGGGACAACGCGATCGTTACGCTCCATGCAGGAGCCGGCGGCACAGAGTCCTGCGACTGGGCGGGGATGTTGTACCGCATGTACACAAGATGGGCGGAAAAGAAAGGATACGATGTAGAGGAACTGGATTATCTGGAGGGCGACGTGGCCGGGATCAAAGGAGTTACCTTTGAGGTGAAGGGTGAGAACGCATACGGCTATCTTCGCTCGGAGAAAGGAGTCCACCGCCTTGTGCGTATCTCTCCGTTCAATGCGGCAGGCAAAAGGCAGACATCCTTTGCGTCCTGCGACGTGATCCCGGACATTGAGGAGGATATCGACATCGAGATCAATGACGACGATCTGAAGATCGATACTTACCGGTCCAGCGGAGCGGGCGGACAGCACATCAATAAGACTTCATCTGCGGTGAGGATCACGCATCTGCCGACCGGCATCGTAGTACAGTGCCAGAATGAGCGCTCCCAGCATATGAATAAAGACAAGGCAATGCAGATGCTCAGATCCAAGCTGTATCTTATGAAGCAGCAGGAACAGGCGGAGAAAATGTCGGATATCAGGGGGGAAGTCAGGGACATCAACTTCGGCAGCCAGATACGTTCCTATGTTATGCAGCCGTATACTCTTGTGAAAGACCACAGGACCAATACAGAGATCAGTAATGTAAACAGCGTGATGGACGGAAATATCGATCCGTTTATCAATGCGTATCTGAGCGCGGACACAGGACAGGCGGGCGGAGAATAAGGCTGAATATCGACAGCCAGAAAGTACAGAGAAGGAGAAAACGATGGTAAATATAGCAGTAATGGGATACGGTACCGTGGGTTCCGGCGTAGTGGAAGTGATCAATACGAACAGCGACGTTATCAATCAGCGCGCCGCAAATGAGATTAATATCAAATATGTGCTCGATCTCAGAGATTTTCCCGGAGATCCTATCCAGGAGAAGATCATCCATGATGTGGACGTGATCATTAACGATCCGGAGATCCGTATTGTTGTGGAGGTAATGGGCGGCATCGAGCCTGCATATACATTTGTGAAGCGCTGTCTCGAGACCGGAAAGAGCGTTGTGACTTCTAACAAAGCGCTGGTCGCAAAACACGGCGCGGAGCTCCTGTCCATTGCGCGTGACAGGGAGCTCAACTTCCTGTTTGAGGCGAGCGTGGGCGGCGGGATCCCGATCATCCGCGCGCTGAATTCCTGCCTGACAGCGGACAAGATCGAGGAGATCACGGGAATTCTGAACGGAACGACCAATTATATGCTCAGCAAGATGTTTTATGAGGGCGCCGATTACGACGAAGTCCTGAAGGAAGCCCAGGATAACGGTTATGCGGAGCGCAATCCGGAAGCGGATGTGGAGGGTTATGACGCCTGCCGAAAGATTGCGATCCTTTCCTCCCTCATCTCCGGCCAGCAGGTTGACTTTGAAGATATTTACACAGAGGGAATTACAAAAATCACAAAGAAAGATATGCTCTATGCGAAGAAACTCGGCATGACGATCAAATTGATCGCGTCCGGCAAACGCCATGACGACCACGTACACGCAATCGTAGCTCCGATGCTTTTGGGCAAGGATCATCCGCTTTACAGCGTTGATGATGTGTTTAATGCTGTGTTCGTACACGGAAATATGCTCGGAGACGCTATGTTCTATGGCAGCGGGGCAGGCAAGCTTCCGACAGCCAGCGCGGTAGTCGCGGATGTGGTAGACGAGGCGAAGCATCTTCACAGAAATATCATGACAATGTGGAAAAATGAGAAACTGACGCTTCTTCCGATCGAAGATACAGAGAGAAGATTCTTTCTCCGGATCAGAGGCAACGCGGACGAGAGGATCGGAGAACTGGAGAAAGTATTCGGACCGGTCCGGAGAGTTTCGGCCGACGGTCTGGACGATGAGTTCGGTATCGTGACAAAAGTGATGACGGAAAGAGATTATGAGAGCAGATCGTCTCAGATCGACGGGATCCTTCATATGATCCGTATTGAAGATCAGAATGTCACAGACTGATAACAGGAGGAAGAAATGAAATATATTGTGATCCTATGCGACGGGATGGCTGACGAGCCTCTTGACAAACTGGGCGGGAAGACCCCTCTGGAAGCAGCGTGTACGCCGAATATGGACCGGCTTGCAGAGCGCTCCGAGATCGGAATGGTCCGCACAGTGCCGGAGGGGATGGCGCCGGGAAGTGACACGGCAAATCTGTCTGTGATCGGCTATGACCCGAAGAAATATTACTCCGGCCGTTCCCCTCTGGAGGCATTGAGCATCGGGGCTGATATGGAAAAAAGCGACGTATCTTTCCGCTGTAACCTTGTCACTTTATCGGAGAAGGAAGACCGATATGAGGATCATACGATATCAGACCACAGTTCCGGTGAGATCAGTACAGAGGAGGCCGCTGTCCTGATCGAAGCTTTAAAGGAGGAATTTGCACATGGCAGAGAGTCTGAACGTCCCTGCTATGCACCCGGATATACGTTCTATGCGGGAACAAGCTACCGCCATCTGCTGATACAGAACAATGGGAAAGCAGTTGACCTGACAGCTCCTCATGATATTCTTACAAAACGGATCGGGGACTATCTGCCGTCCGATCCGGTGCTGCGGGATATGATGGTCAGAAGCTATGATATCTTAAAAGATCATCCGATCAACGTCAGGCGCCGCGCGGAGGGGAAAAACCCCGCGAACTCCGCATGGTTCTGGGGAGCGGGAACACGGCCCGCGCTCACCTCATTTGAAGAGAAGAACGGCGTGAAAGGAGCCATGATCTCCGCCGTCGATCTGCTCAAAGGGATTGCCGTCGGAGCCGGGATGCACAATATTATCGTAGAGGGAGCCGACGGCGGTCTGCATACCAATTACCGCGGAAAAGGCCGGGCGGCAGTGAAAGCGCTGGTCGAGGACGGATACGATTTTGTCTATGTACATATAGAGGCGCCTGACGAGATGGGACATCAGGGCAGTGCGGAAGATAAGATCCGCGCGATCGAGTATATCGACGGTCAGGTGATCGGACCGGCAGCAGACGCGCTTGAACGGGCAGGGGTTGATTTTCGTATGCTTGTCATGCCGGATCATCCGACACCGGTGCGCATGCGCACCCACACATCCGACCCTGTGCCGTATATGATCTATGACAGTACGGCTCCGGTACCGGGAAAAGACAGTTACAGTGAAAAGACCGGCCGGGAGACGGGAATCATGATAGAAAAAGGCTATACTCTGATCGATCACCTGCTTGAAAAATAGAAGATTCGGAGATATGTCCGGCCGGAATACAGAGGCTTTACGCATACCTGTATTCCGGCTGTTTTACTGTAAACGGACGGCGAAAAACTCAAATGAATACATGTATGCAATCCAACGCAAATTCTTTGAATCCCCCGTTGCATGTTACTGTGCAACAATGCTATAATTCATAGTAGCGTATTTTGCCGTTCGGACAAAAGAAGAATTGTGAGTAGGTGACTGAGTTGAAGAATAAGATCAAGCGTTTTGCCAAAGGAGACTTTCATATCCCGCAGCCGGAGATCATTTTTCCGGAAACAAGAATAATCATGCGCGTCGGCGAGGGGGAAAAATACAGAGGGAGTTTCTCGCTTCAGAATCAGGGGGAAGGCACGATCCGGGGACTTGTGTATCCCTCTTCTTACCGCGTACACTGTGACGAACAGGGGTTTGATTCTAATCCGGTCAATATTTATTATACATATGACGGAGCAGGGCTTATTCCCGGACATGTGGAACATGGTAAGTTCACGATCGTCTGTAACGGGGGAGAGTTCGATATCTCTTTTACCGCGATCATAGAAAAACCGTTTGTGATGACGAGATACGGCAAGGTGCAGAGTCTGGATGATTTTAAAAGACTTTCTTTCCGCGACTCGGCCGAGGCGGTCAGGCTGTTCCGTTCCAGAGATTTTTATGAGATCCTGAAATATGAAGATAAAAGGATACAGGCCCTCTATGATAATATGCGGCGCTGGGAACTGGATCAGCAGGCGCTGGAAGAGTTTCTGGTCGGATGCAAGCAGAAAGAAAAGATTTTCCTGACGCTCGAGGAGGAGAGCCGGGCGTTTATTTCGCTGACGGAACCGCGCAAGGAGACTTTCGCGATCAGGAAGAATACATGGGGGTATCTTGAAATCGATGTGAAGACAGAAGGGGATTTCCTTTATGTCGAGCACATCCGTATCACTACGGAGGAATTCATAGGAAATTCTTACCGTCTTGAATATTTCCTTGACACAGAAAAGCTTCATAAGGGAAGTAATTATGGACGGATCATACTGGAATCTTCTTACGAGACTCTGACTTATGAAGTGGTAGTCGAGAAAGATATTGCCCGCGATGAGGATTACAGGGCAAATGACCGCGAGTTTGCCGGAATCCTAAAAAACTATCTGAAGTATGAGAGCGGGCAGATGCAGCTCGACGACTGGGTGGAGGAAGCGGTGCGGAGGATCAGGCATCTCCGCGAAATGGATGGGAACAATGAATATTATCTCCTCGTACATGCCCATATCTGTCTGATCGGAAAGAGGATGGAGGATGCGAAACGGATTCTGGAATCCTACAGCTACAATCGTTTCGCCATCGGAAAAGACGCGGAATTAAGCTCTTATTACCTCTATCTCACAACCTTTTTGTCCAGTGATACGATCGGACAGCGGAAAGTGGCCGAAGAGCTGTCAAAGTCTTTCATGAAACACCCGGACAGCTGGAAGATACTCTGCATGCTTGTTGAAGTGGATTCGGAATATAAGATATACAGTGAGAGGCTGCGGGCGCTGGAAAAACAGTTCTATGAGGAACGGTCGCACAGCATCTGGTTCTATCTGCAGGCGTTCCGGTGCTTCCGGGACAAGAGCTCTTCTCTGAAGAAACTCGGAAAGTTTGAAGTACGGGTGCTTCTTTTTTCGGCGAAGTATAAGCTGCTGACAAGGGAACTGGCGCTTTATACGGCTAATCTGGCCAGCCAGATGAAAGCTTTTGACCGTCATCTGTATGACGTTCTTGTTCAGGCGTATGAGATGTATAACGAGTCCATGATCCTGACTTCCATCTGTACTCTTCTCATCAAGGGGAACTGTATGGACAGATGTTATTTTAAGTGGTATGAAAAAGCTGTGGAGAACGAGTTGAAGATCGCGCAGCTTTATGAATATTACATGGCGACCGTGCAGCCGGAACAGTTCCATAAACCGCTTCCGAGATCAGTGTATCTCTATTTTATGCACGGAAATAATCTTGATTTCCACAAGTGCGCGTTTCTGTACTCCAATCTTATCACATATGAGGACGAGTCCAGTGAGATATACGCGCATTACCGTGATGAAATGGAGGCGTTCGCGTGGAATCAGCTTGACCGCCGGAATATAAACGAACAGCTCAGGATCATCTATAAGAGATTCGTTGTCGAGCCGTCCATGAACACAGAGAGAGTGAAAGCGCTGTATGACGTGTGCCATGCATATTGGATCACTACAAAAGTGAAGAATATGAAATATGTCCATGTCATTGCGGAAGACGGTGCGATCACGCAGAAAGCCCCTTATACGGAAAAGGGGGCCATGGTCTTTCTGTATTCCAAGACGGACCGGCTTGTGTGGGAGTCAAAAGACGGCAGACATTATACGGATTCTATTCCGTATGAGAGCAAACGGCTTTTCTATGAACTGCGTTATATGGATATGTGCAGAAAATATCTTAACGGACTCCGCAGGAACAGGGAAGATGAGCACGCTCAGGAGCTGACGCTGGAAGTTGTCCGTGAGAACGGGCTCGAGAATTATGCAGAGGAAGAGATGTTCGGCCTATGCAGCAGGACGATCCGGGAGAACAACTATGAAAATGATGATTTCCTGACGTATGTCTGTTTTGAACTGTTTAAAAAACAACAGTATGACAAGGTAATACTGACCTATCTCGCAAACTACTACTGCGGGGCAACTTCTGATATGAAACTGCTCTGGCGGGAGGCAAGGGACTATGAGATCCATACGCACAAGCTGGCGGAGCGCATCCTGACACAGATGCTCTTCTCGGAGGAACTTTTCCAGGAAGCTCCGATCTTTGAGCAGTATTATGCGGAAGGGGCGTATTTCAGGCTTCAGCAGGCTTATCTGACCTATGTTTCGAGAGAGTATGTGGTAGAGGAGCGCAGGATCGGACGCAGTGTGATAGATATTATCTGCCGGGAGTACGAAAAAGGTGAGGATACCGGTGATATATGCAAGATTGCCGTGCTGAAATACTATTCCCGGCGGGAATATAATGCGCAGACAAGGAAAACCCTGAAAAAATTCCTTCAGGAGCTCTGCGGAAAACAGATCTATTTCCCGTTCTTCCTCTCCTACGAGAAGGAGTGGCTGATCGAACTGCAGCTCTGGGATAAGACACTGATCGAATATAAGGGACAGAAAGGCAGCAGGGTCATTCTGTATTATCAGCTTCTGAAAGACGGAGAAAAGCAGGACGGATATTCGTCAGAAGTGCTGATACCGATGTATGAGAATCTTTATGTCAAGAAATTTGTCCTGTTTGCAGATGAGGAGCTGAGGTATTATTTCAAAGAGACGATAGACGGGAATTCTTACCGCAGTGATAAAGAGACGTGTGTGAGGAGTGCCGAACCCGGCGAACAGGGAAGATACGGACGCCTGAATGATATCCTGACGGAGAAGGATGAGAAGGAAAGAAAGAGAAAAGTGCAGGCATACGCGCTGGAAGACGCGGCAGCGGCGCATATGTTCACGCAGGAGTAAGGAGGTTGTCTTTTACATGGGGCAAGGCAGTATCATAGGTTATGAGATAAATGAAAAGACATGTCAGATCAGTTATTATAATGATGAGGAACTGGAGCCGCATACACTGGAGGTGGATTCTGATAATTATCAGATCCCTCTTATCATCGGAAAGCTCAGAGATACGTGGGCGTACGGCAAAGAGGCAAAACGTCTTGTGAGCATCAAGGAAGGGTTTACGGTTACAAGGCTTTTGAACAAGAGCCTTGCCGGCGACAGGATCGAATTCGGGGAAGAGACCTATGATGCGGAACTGCTGCTTTCCCGGTTCATCCAGATGTCCCTGCAGCCGTTTCCTGTGATCGCCGGGATCGTCTTTACCGTTCCGTCGCTCTCGGAGGAACTGGCGCAGATGCTGCGCAGGATAGCGGACCGGATGAATATCGATAAAAGACATGTTTTTATACAGGACTATAAGGAAAGTTTCTGCAACTATCTGTTCTATCAGCCGAAAGAACTCTGGCAGTACGACGCGGCGCTGTTCTGCTGCGACAGAAACGAGATCAGGGCGTATATGCTCCGGCGTCTCCGTCCCGGCCTTGGCGGCGGAAAGACGACTTTTGTGACAGTGGACGAAGTGGCCAGCGCCCACATGAAGGAGCTGGCGATGGTATATCCGGTCCTCAACGAAGACAAAGCAAAAGAAGCGGACGCTATGTTCTGTAAATTTATATCGGGCGTTTTTGACAAGAGGATCGTGTCCTCCGTATTCCTGACAGGAGAAGGCTTTGAAAATAACTGGTATCCGAAAGCGCTCCGTGTCCTGTGCAACGGAAGGAGAGCGTTTATCGGTAACAACCTGTACAGTAAAGGAGCCTGCTATACGGCTTACAGAAAACTTTTCATGCATATTGAGAATCCGGTCTATCTCTCGGAGGACAAGCTGACGGACCAGATTACAGTGAACATGCGTGTAGACGGCCGGGAGATGTGGTATCCGATCGTATCGTGGGGAGCCCACTGGTATGAGTCGAATAACCAGTGGGAGGTGCTCTGCGAGGATCTGGAGGAGATCGAGTTCCGTATTGAATCACTGATCCGGGGAAATGTGAGGACAGAGACAATATCTCTTGCCCGGCTGCCGAAACGTTCGGAATATTCTGTGCGTCTGCGGCTCGAGACAGTATTCCTTGACAATAAGACATGCAGGATCAGCGTGAGGGACGCGGGATTCGGCGATTTCTTCCCGGCGACTGATTTCTATGCCGAGAAGACGATACATTTAGGAGGCAACGATGGGAAATTTAATTCTTTGTCATGACAGACGTGCTGTACATCCCTATGAGATTACGAGGATACACTGCCGTATCTTTACGATGGAAGAACTGTGCTACTATCTGTGCAATAATCTCTATCTGATCGATTACACGATCATGAACGTACAGCTTTGCAACTGGCTTGAGGAGGAACTCGGCATGGAGAAGCTCGCGGCGGATCTGAAAGACGGGCTCCGCCTCCGGAGTTCTGTCGAATACTTTGTGCTGACGATCCTGAAAGCGTCAAAGATCTACAGAGAGCCTGAGATGATCCGGATACAGAATGTCCTGGAACACCTGAAAAACCAGAAAGATATCGAACGGCAGAAATATAAAGGCGACAATCTTCTGGAGAGCGGAGAGCTGGAAGAAGCGATCCTCGTTTATCAGGCAATTCTTAACCGGGAAAAAGACGAGACTGTGGATGAAAAGTTCTACGGCAGGATCTATGCCGGCCTCGGAGCGGCATACGGACGCCTGTTTCTCTATCAGGAGGCGGCACGCATGTATGACAGGGCATATCAGATCTGTCAGGATAAGGCGTTGATAAAACCGTACCTTTACGCGTCATATAAATATATGTCGCTTGAGGAATACCATATACTTATCACAAAACAGAACGACTATATGGAGATCAACGCGCAGATGCGCCGGGAGATCGATGAAGTCAGGAATACTATGCCGGAAGATCCCAATCCGGAACCTGTTGAGAAATGGAAGCGGCAGCACAGGAGGAATCATGCGTAAATCCCACCGGAAAGTAAGGTTTGACAGAGAAATATACGTGTGATAGAATACAACCGTAATTTTACCATGGTGCAGTGACTCATTGGTAGAGAAAAAAAGCAAACCGGATATCCGGTAATGGAGGTAATTATGAAAAGAAAAGTATTAAGTGTGCTGCTGTGCGCGGGAATGGCGTTTTCCATGCTGGCGGGCTGCGGTTCCGGCAGTTCGGATTCTTCTTCCGATTCGGCAGGGGATACAGAGCAGAGCAGTGACAGCGACAGTGATAAGGCATATGTGCAGGACAAAGGAACTCTTGTAGTAGGCATTACTAATTTCGAACCCATGGACTATCAGGATGAAAGCGGCGACTGGATCGGATTTGACGCGGATATGGCGAAAGCGTTCGCCGAAAGTCTCGGCGTGGAGGTCGAATTCGTAGAAATCGACTGGGACAACAAGATCCTCGAGCTTGACAGCGAGACGATCGACTGCGTATGGAACGGTATGACGCTTACCGATGAGGTGACAAGTTCCATGGAGTGTACAGACGCATATCTGAACAACGCGCAGGTTGTCGTTGTGCCGGAGGATAAGGCGGACCAGTATCAGGACGAGGACAGCTTAACCGACCTGAATTTCGCGGTTGAAGCCGGAAGCGCAGGAGAGGAACAGGTCAGTGAGCGGGGGCTGAACTATACGGCGGTGTCGGCACAGGCGGACGCGCTCATGGAAGTTGAAGCCGGGACATCAGACGCGGCAGTGATCGATTCCCTGATGGCGGCAGCCATGATCGGAGAAGGAACAAGCTATTCGGATCTTACATACACGATCAGCCTGAACAGTGAAGAGTATGGGGTAGGTTTCCGCAAAGGCTCTGATCTGGCGGAAGAACTGAATGATTTCTTCGCGCAGTGCTATGAAGACGGAACCATGCAGGAGCTGGCGGAGAAATATAATGTACAGGCCGCGCTGATCGAACAGTAATCAAAAAAGAGACAGAGGTTACAATATGGATTTGATAATGGAACAGTTCCCCATTGTTGTCAATGCGCTGAACGCAGGATTTTTACAGACGTTAAAGCTTTTTTTCGTGACGCTTCTGGGAGCAATTCCGCTGGGACTGGTCATATCTTTCGGTTCAATATCAAGGTTCAGACCGCTGAGTTATATCACAAAGATCATCGTATGGATCATCAGAGGAACTCCTCTGATGATCCAATTGCTGATTATCTTCTATTTTCCGGGGATCGTTCTGGGAAATAATATCTGGGGCGGAAGCGAGAGCGGGAGATTTCTGGCGGCGTCGGTGGCTTTTATCTTCAATTACGCCTGCTACTTCTCCGAGATTTACAGAGGCGGAATCCAGGGGGTGCCCAAAGGTCAGGAAGAAGCCGGACTTGTACTGGGTATGACGAGGAGACAGATCTTCTTTAAGGTTACGCTGCTCCAGATGATCAAACGGATCGTGCCGCCGATGGCAAATGAGATCATTACGCTTGTGAAGGATACTTCCCTCGCGCGTATCATCGCCCTGCAGGAGATCATCTGGGCAGGGCAGGCATTCTTAAAAGGATCCCAGGGGATTGCCGGAGAAATCTGGCCGCTGTTCTTTACCGCTGTATACTATCTGATCTTCAGCGGAATCCTGACGGTCCTTCTGGGACGTCTCGAGAAGAAACTGGATTATTTCAGATAGGAGGAGGAGCAAATGGCGATTCTTGAAGTAGAGCATTTAAGTAAGAATTTCGAGCGCACGGAAGTGCTCAGGGATATCAGCTTTTCGCTGGAAAAGGGAAAAGTGCTGTCCATCATCGGTTCTTCCGGAAGCGGCAAGACGACGCTGCTCAGGTGCCTGAACTTCCTTGAACGTCCGGACAGCGGTTCGATCCGTGTGAACGGAGAGACATTATTCGACGTAAACGATCCGGTCACGATACGGGAAGCGGAGGTACGCAGGAAGAGGCTGCATTTCGGTCTGGTGTTCCAGTCATTTAATCTGTTCCCCCAGTATACGGCTCTGGGAAATGTCATGCTCGCCAGAGAACTTCTTGAAAAGGAGCGCCCGGATTACAAGGAGAAGAAAAAGGAAATCCACGGGCAGATCGAGAAGGAGGCAAAGGAGCTGCTGGGGCAGATGGGACTCTCCGACAGAATGTCCAACTATCCGCACCAGCTCTCGGGCGGACAGTGCCAGCGCGTCGCGATCGCGAGAGCACTTGCGCTGAAGCCGGATATTCTCTGCTTTGACGAGCCTACATCCGCGCTTGACCCCGAGCTTACCGGAGAAGTGCTGAAAGTGATCCGGGGACTGGCGGACCGGGAGACAACGATGATCATTGTCACTCACGAGATGGCATTTGCCCGCGATGTGTCAAGCCGGGTGATATTCATGGACAATGGACGTATCCTGGAACACGGGACGCCGGAAGAAGTGTTTGAAAACCCCAGGGAGGAACGTACACGGCAATTTTTGTCACGTTACACAAAAGAAGGAGCAGGATGCAGATGACAGAATTTAACAGGGTATCTACCGGTCTCGGCGAAGAGTGCGGAGTTTTCGGAGCTTATGATATGGATGGGCGTGATGTGGCGCCGGCGATCTATTACGGATTGTTTGCGCTTCAGCACAGGGGACAGGAGAGCTGCGGGATTGCGGTGACAGACACAAACGGTCAGAGAAGAGTACTCTCGAAAAAAGGGCTCGGACATGTAAACGATGTGTTTGATGAGGAAGTCCTTCGGGAACTGAAGGGGAATCTGGGCGTAGGACATGTCCGGTATTCTACGGCGGGAGGGACAAGGGTAGAAAATGCCCAGCCTCTTGTCATCAACTATATAAAAGGGACGCTGGCTATCGCTCATAACGGAAATCTTGTCAATGCGATCGAACTGCGGAAGGAACTGGAATATACGGGCGCGATCTTCCAGACAACCATCGATTCGGAAGTGATCGCCTATCATATTGCCAGAGAAAGGCTGAATGCAAAGACGGCTGAAGAGGCAGTGAAAAGCGCGATGAAGAAGATAAAGGGAGCGTACGCTCTTGTTGTCAACAGTCCGCGGAAGATGATCGGGGCAAGAGATCCTTTCGGATTAAAGCCTCTGTGCATCGGAAGACGTGACAACACTTATTTTCTTGCGTCGGAGAGCTGCGCGATCGCGGCGGTTGACGCGGAATTTGTGCGCGATGTGCGGCCGGGAGAGATCGTGACGATCACGAAGAACGGGATCACCTCTGACATGAGCATGTCTGTTCCGGAGGAAAAGCGCGCCCGGTGCATCTTTGAATATATTTATTTCGCGCGTATGGACAGCAGGATCGACGGCGTTGACATCTATCAATCCAGAATCCAGGCGGGAAAGGCGCTGGCAGAGTCCTATCCGGTAGATGCGGACCTTGTTGTAGGCGTTCCGGATTCCGGACTGGTGGCGGCGAAAGGATATTCCGAGTATTCGCGGATCCCTTACGGCATGGCTTTTCATAAGAACAGTTATGTCGGGCGGACATTTATCAAGCCGAAGCAGAGTGACCGGGAGTCCAGTGTCAGGATCAAGCTGAACGTGATCCCTGAGGTGGTTAAAGGAAAAAGGATCATCATGGTTGACGATTCTATCGTGAGAGGAACGACATGTGCCAACATCATAAAGATGCTGAAAAACGCAGGCGCAGTCGAGGTACATGTGCGGATCAGTTCGCCGCCGTTCCTCTATCCGTGCTATTTCGGGACAGATGTCCCTTCTGACGATCAGCTTATCGCTCATTCCCATACACAGGAGCAGATCAGAGAGATGATCGGCGCGGATTCGCTGGGATACATGGAGATCGGCAAACTGAAGAACATGGTCGGGGATTTAAAATACTGTGACGCATGTTTTACAGGCAATTATCCCATGGAAGTTCCGGGAGAGGATATCAGCCACGCTTTTGAATGACCCGGCCTGTCCGTGTATATACAATAAAAATAAGGAGATCAGAACTATGTCAAATGACCGATATGTAAGTCCGCTTTCCGAGCGTTACGCAAGCAGGGAGATGCAGTACATCTTCTCGCCGGACAAGAAGTTCCGCACATGGAGAAGGCTGTGGATCGCTCTGGCCGAGACTGAGAAGGAATTGGGACTCAACATTACAGATGAACAGATCGAAGAGATGAAAAGTCATGCGGACGACATTAATTATGATGTTGCGAAAGAGAGAGAAAAGGTTGTCCGTCATGACGTCATGTCCCATGTCTACGCGTACGGTGTACAGTGCCCGAAGGCAAAGGGGATCATCCATCTCGGCGCCACGTCCTGTTATGTAGGCGACAATACAGATATCATCATCATGTCCGAAGCGCTGAAACTCGTGAGAAAGAAACTGATCAACGTAATCGCGGAACTTGCGAAATTTGCGGACGCCCAGAAAAACCAGCCTACACTTGCGTTCACACATTTCCAGCCGGCGCAGCCGACAACAGTAGGCAAACGTGCGACGCTGTGGATGCAGGAATTTGAAATGGATCTGGAAGATCTGGACTATGTGCTCGGAAGTCTGAAACTGCTCGGCTCCAAAGGAACAACGGGAACGCAGGCAAGTTTTCTCGAACTCTTTGACGGGGATCAGAAAAAGATCGACAGGATCGATCCGATGATCGCTGAGAAGATGGGCTTTAAAGCGTGCTATCCGGTATCAGGACAGACATATTCCAGAAAAGTGGATACAAGAGTGCTGAATGTGCTTGCGGGGATTGCCGCAAGCGCCCACAAGTTTTCCAATGATATCCGTCTCCTCCAGCATTTGAAAGAGATCGAGGAGCCGTTTGAAAAAACGCAGATCGGATCTTCAGCCATGGCGTATAAGCGAAATCCGATGAGAAGCGAACGCATCGCTTCCCTGTCCCGCTATGTAATGACCGATGCCCTGAATCCGGCGATAACATCGGCGGCTCAGTGGTTTGAGCGAACACTGGACGATTCCGCGAACAAGCGATTAAGTATTCCGGAGGGATTTCTTGCCATCGACGGCATCCTGGATCTGTGCCTGAACGTAGTGGACGGTCTTGTGGTATACCCGAAAGTGATCGAAAAGCGCCTGATGTCCGAGCTTCCGTTCATGGCGACGGAGAATATCATGATGGACGCGGTAAAAGCGGGCGGCGACAGGCAGGAGCTGCATGAGAAGATCCGAAAGCTTTCCATGGAAGCCGGGAAAAATGTAAAGGAAAAAGGTATGGACAATAATCTGCTCGAGCTGATCGCGGCGGATCCGGCTTTTAATTTAAGTGCCGAGGATCTGCAGAAGACCATGGATCCGTCCAGATATGTGGGACGGGCGAAAGAACAGGTGGAAGCATATCTCAAAAACGTGATCGGTCCGGTTCTGGAAGATAACAAAGAGGTACTCGGGATGACTGCCGAGATCAATGTGTGATCCGGAGGATTTTGACCGGGCATAGAGAAAAACGCAAAGGAACGTTGCCAAAGATTGCGACGTTCCTTTTTCTCTGGTATCTTATTTCCTGTGACGCTTAATGGAATATCTTCCATTTATTATACGGTGAAGGAAAAGGAGAAAAAAATGGATTTGTGTGAGACACTTTATGAAGAACGGTTCTCTGGAAATATGCCGCTAAAGACTGCGAAAACACTTCTTTTGTTTCTGATATTCTGCGTGACGGCGGCAAACACACATTATGACAGTGTCCTGGCAGGGAAAAGTACGGCGGCCGATATGCTCCCGGATGTGACGGAGGAGGAAGAAGCAGAAGAAGCCGTCAGAACCGGGACGATAATATCTGAAATGAGCGAACCTCTGATACCGGCCGCCGGGGAGACGCTTCCTGAGCCGGCCGTTTCCGGGGCGGAGAATGACACGGCGGCTGCCGAATCGACAGCCATAACGGATATATCCGGAATTTCAGCAGATATGCCGCCGGTCCCATCAATGTCCGAAATATCCGCCGGAGAGACGGAAGACAGCACCGCTGAAGTGACAGAAAGACCTGCCGCCGCAGAGGAGCAGACGGCAGCCACACCGGAGAATACAGATGCCATTACATCGGAAGAATCCGCGGACCCGGTCTTGTCTGCCGATATGGAAGCTGAAACCGTGCCGGGAACTGTCGACGGATTTCTTGTCACGGATTCCGGCATCATCTACGGGATCGCAGATCCCGACCAAGTTGTGAGCGACGGATATATGGAACTGCCGGATGCGGGATGTACGGGCATTGCGGCGGGAACATTCAGCAGCGGTCTGCCGGAGGTGCGCGAGATCTATATCCCCGCAGGCATCACATATATTGAGGAGGGCGCTTTTACCGGACTTACGAATGTGGAATGGTTTGAAATGGAGTCATCCGATATATATTATACGGAAGAAGGCGTACTGTTCTCCGAAAACGGAACCTGCCTTCTTGCCTTTCCTTCCGGAAGGTCCGGCGATTATAAAGTTCCGTCTCAGGTAGTGAGATTTGCGGCCGGAGCATTTGACAACGCCTGTCTGGATGTGCTCGACGTGACTGAATGCAGCCTTGCGGATTTTTCCGGAATACCGGAGAATATCAGTCTGGTTGTGAGGGAATTGCCTTAGCATTGTTGAAGTATCATTCGAATTGCTTTATAATATCCGCGTATGGAAAGTAAAATAACGACTGAAATTGGAGAAAAGAAATGGGTAAAAGAGTAAGAACAAGATTCGCACCCAGCCCGACAGGCAGGATGCATGTGGGAAACTTAAGGACAGCGCTTTACGCGTACCTGATCGCGAAGCATGAGGGCGGAGACTTTATCCTTCGCGTGGAAGACACGGATCAGGAGCGCTATGTCGAAGGCGCTACTGACATTATATACAGGACACTGGCGAAAACGGGACTGATCCACGATGAGGGACCGGACAAGGACGGCGGATACGGTCCTTATATCCAGAGCGAGAGACAGGCGTCGGGGCTCTATCTGAAGTACGCGAAACAGCTCGTGGAACAGGGCGATGCGTATTACTGCTTCTGTGACAAAGAGCGCCTTGAGTCATTGAAAACATCTGTATCGGAGGACGGCACCGATATTGTCGTATATGACAAACACTGTCTCGGATTGAGCCGTGAAGAGGTGGAGGCGAATCTGGCGGCAGGAAAGCCGTGGGTGATCCGCCTGAATGTGCCGAATGAGGGAGAGACTACATTCCATGATGAGATATACGGTGACATTACAGTCCCGAACGCGGAACTTGACGATATGATCCTTATCAAATCCGACGGTTTCCCGACCTACAATTTCGCGAATGTGGTGGATGACCATTTAATGGGGATCACCCATGTGGTAAGGGGCAACGAGTATCTGGCGTCAGCCCCGAAGTACAATCGCCTTTACGAAGCGTTCGGCTGGGAAGTCCCTGTGTATGTACACTGCCCGCTGATCACGGATGAGAACCATAAAAAACTGAGCAAACGCAGCGGACATTCCTCTTATGAAGACCTCATCGATCAGGGATATGTCTCCGAAGCGGTTGTAAACTATGTGGCTCTTCTGGGCTGGTGTCCGTCTGACAATCGCGAGATCTTCTCATTGAATGAGCTGGTGAAAGAATTTGACTACCGCCATATGAGCAAGTCTCCGGCAGTATTCGATACGACGAAGCTGAAATGGATGAACGGCGAATATCTGAAAGCGATGGACTTTGATAAATTCTACAGCATGGCCGGGCCTTATATCAGAAAGACAGTCACAAAAGATTACGATCTCAGAAAGATCGCGGCGCTTGTCAAGACGAGGATCGAGATCCTCCCGGATATCAACGGCCTGATCGATTTTATCGAGGAACTCCCGGACTATGACTGTGAACTTTACAGACACAAGAAGATGAAAACAGACCCTGAAAAAGGGCTTGCTCTTCTGGAAGAGGTGCTGCCGCTTCTGGAAGCTCAGGAAGATTACGGCAATGACGCGCTGTTCGAGATGCTCAAAGGTTTCGCCGGCGAGAAAGGATATAAGATCGGATATGTGATGTGGCCCCTGCGCACGGCAGTTTCAGGAAAACAGAGCACACCGGGCGGCGCTACGGAGCTTATGGAAGTGTTCGGGAAAGAGGAATCCCTCCGCAGGATCCGAAAAGGAATCGAGAAATTACATGAAATTTAATGAGATGCAGCAGAAGGCGGTCGTTCACGGAACCGGGCCCTGTCAGGTACTGGCAGGGCCCGGTTCGGGTAAGACGCTCACGATCGTAAACAGGATCCGATACCTGATCGAAGAACACGGTGTAAGACCGGAGGAGATCATGGTCGTCACATTTACCCGTTACGCGGCCGCTGAGATGAAAACAAGACTGTCCGCCCTTATGGACAGGAAAAATATACCTGTGACAGCAGGCACCTTTCACGGGATCTATTACGGGATACTGAAATGGGCTTACAGGATCGACAGCCGGAACATCCTTTCGGAAGAAGAAAAATATCAGATCCTCAGATCCGTCATATCAGGTCGGGATCTGGAAATATTTGATGAGGAAGATTTCCTCAGAGATATTGCGGAGGAGATCGGGAAGATCAAAAACAACAGGCTTTCTCCGGAGGAATTTGTGTCGGCAAAAGTAAACGCAGGCGCGTTCCGCGATATATACAGGGCATACGAAGAAAAGAGGAAAGCCCTCAGGAAAATAGACTTTGACGATATGCTTGTGGTATGCTATGAACTGTTTGCATCAAGACCGGATGTGCTTGCCCTGTGGCAGAAGAAATTCAGATATATCCTGGTGGATGAGTTCCAGGACATCAATCGTGTGCAGTATGATGTGATCCGCATGCTCGCGCTGCCGGAAAACAACCTCTATATTGTAGGAGACGATGATCAGGCAATCTATGGATTCCGCGGCGCCGATTCTGAGCTTATGTTCCGGTTCCGCAGAGATTATCCCGACGCGGAACAGATCGTGCTGGGCGTAAATTATCGTTCTACAGGCAATATCGTAAAGAATTCCCTTAAAGTGATCAGTCATAATAAAAGACGTTTCCGGAAAGAGCTGACAGCAGTTAAAGGCAAAGGAAAATGTCTGCACGTCCAGGAGCTTAAAGATCCGGCGGAAGAAGCGGAGTATGCAGCCGATCAGATCGAAAAGTATGTCGACGCGGGAAACGCGGCGGAGAGCGCTGCCGTTCTCTTTCGGGTCCATACGGACGCGCGGCCGCTGGTGGAAGAACTTGTCAAACGGCATATCCCTTTTCAGATGAAAGAACATCTTCCCAATATTTACGATCATTTTACAGCGAAAGACATTCAGGCATATTTCCGTCTGGCTCTGGGAGGAAGAGAGCGGAGAGATTTTCTCCGTGTCACGAACCGCCCGAAACGGTACATCGCGCGGGACAGTCTGACAGGGAATGAGACCGCGTTTGAGGACATCAGAAAGTTCTACTGTGATAAAGACTGGATGATGGACCGGATCGACCAGTTTGAATGGGATGTGAAGATGCTGGCAAGGATGGCTCCTTACGCGGCGATCCGGTATGTCCGCAGACGGATCGGGTATGATGATTTTATCAAAGATTACGCATGTACTCATAATGTTGACCGCTCCGACCTGAATGAGATCCTTGCCGAGCTGGAGGAATCGGCGAAGCCATACACATCGATTGAAGAATGGTTCCGCCATATTGAAGAGTATACAGAGACGCTGCGCCTGAAGGAACGGCAGAAGACCATGGAGCAGGAAGGGGTGCGCCTCATGACTCTGCATGCGGCCAAAGGGCTTGAATTTGACGCAGTGTGGCTGATCGAGGCTATGGAGGGACAGATACCTTATAAAAAGGCAAAGACGGATAAGGAGACGGAGGAGGAGAGGCGGCTGTTTTATGTGGGGATGACAAGAGCGAGAGAACAGCTTACAGTATGCTACGCAAAGACAAAAAACGGGAAAGCCGCAGAACCTTCCCGTTTTGTGGATGAATTGCTGGAAAACAGATAAAGGCTCCGTTTATTCAATGTCATCCAGATCGATATCGCCAAAATCCTGTTCTTCCATCCAATCATTAAACGCTTCGGACGCCCGGTCGAACTCTTTGTCATCCAGGATGTTTTCCAGTCCGGGCTCCTCTCCGTCCCCGTTGTCGATCAGACGGTAGAGGTAGATCTGTCCGTCCCCGTTCTCCACGCCGCTGTCTGAGGGGAGCAGCGCGATGTACTGCCGCCCGTCTGTCTCGAAGATAGTGAGGACATCGCATTCAAGCTCTTCGTCATTGTCCAGTGTCAGTGTTACGGTGAGTGCTTCATTTTCATTCATAGGGTCTTTCTCCTTTGGAATAACGTGTTTTTATGGCGTTAATGTATTCTGATGGTATCAGATCACGGGAAAAAAAGCAAGCCGCAATCTATTGACATTCCCCCGAAACACGGTAGAATGAAAGCGTATGGAACTGTGAAATACATAATCAAGAGGTATACATGATGATCAAAAAGAAGATGTCGCTTATACTGATGGCTTTATCTGCAGTTTTCTTTATATCAGGATGTAAACAAAACGTAGGCACTCCCGAGGATAATGCCGTAGTAGAGGAGACGGAGGACGGGGAAGAGGAAGATGATACAGGCGGGCACCTGTACGGATTCTGCGTTTCCGACCTGTCAGATCCTTTCTATGAGGTGCTCAGAGAATCTGTCGCAACAGCCGTTGACGATGAAGGAAGCCGTATGCTCGTGCGGGACGCGCAGGGAGACGCGGAGCTTCAGACCAGTCAGATTACGGAATTGATCGACGAGGGAGTAGAAGCGGTTTTTCTCTGCCCGGTGGACACGTCAGGGATAACATCAGCTCTGGAGACTCTCGGTGAGGCGGATATTCCTGTCGTGAATCTTGACGTCCGTGTGACAGAGACAGATCTTGCAGCGGCATTTGTAGGTTGTGATGAGTATAATGCGGGAAAACTCTGCGGTGAAGACCTGATCGACAGGAGACCTGAGGGGGGCTCGCTGGTGATCGTCGATTGTCTGGAGTCGGCGTCGGCCAACGAGGGCATTACGGGGTTTGAAGAGGAGATCGCCGATACGGGCTTTGAAGTTACAAGGATCGATACCGGCAGTGATTACAGTGTGATCCGGGATCAGTTGAATGAGATCCTTTCCGACGGCGCCATGATCGACGCTGTTATGTGCGCGGATGACCGTATGGCGGAGCAGGTGCTGGACACACTTGACACGGCGGACAGAAACGATATCATGGTATATAGCGTGGGCGGGTCGCCGACAGTGAAAAGCGCGCTTGCCGACCAGACAAGCCCGATGACGGGAGTGGGAGCGAAATCCCCGATCAATATGGGGAAAACAGCCGTAAAAACAGCCGCCGCAATTCTGGAAGGCGACGACTATGAAACTGAGACTTACATTGAGACGTTCTTTATCGACAAAGATAATGTAGACTTGTATGGAACAGATGGCTGGCAATGAGAAAGGAACGGAATATGGAGAAGATAGCAGGAAGACCGCAGCCTTTCGGCACGGTGGTCGAAGGGACAAGGGTGAATTTTGTATTACGCGTCCCGTCAGGGAAAAAATGTGAACTTTTGCTGTACAGAGAGAAACAGACAAAACCGGAATGCACGTTTGACATGCCCGAGGAAGACGGGATCGGAGAGGTCCGCTTCCTGGCGGTTGACGGTATCGACGCCGGACAATATGAATATAATTTCCGCATAGACGGAAAAGTATGCCTTGATCCCTATGTAAGGGAGGTCGCGGGCAAAGAAACATTCGGAAAAAAGAGAGATCTCCAGAAGCACGAGATACGCGGGAAGATCGTCTCACCGGAATACGACTGGGAAGATGACCGCAGGCTTCATATTCCGTGGAATGAAATTGTAGCGTACAGTCTTCATGTAAGAGGATTTACAAAACACAGTTCGTCAAAAGTACATCACAAAGGCACATACCTCGGCGTCATAGAAAAGATCCCTTATCTCCGGCAGCTCGGGATCAACCAGATCCAGTGCATGCCGGTCTACGAATTCGAGGAATATTCAGATACAAAGATTAATTACTGGGGATACGGGACAGCCCGTTATTTCGCGCCGAAAGAAGCGTACGCCGCGGGAGATTCGGCAGTCCGCGAACTGAAGGACATGGTAAAAGAGTGCCACAGAGCCGGGATCGAGGTTGTGCTGGAGATGCCTTTTACAGATGACGTGTCCGCGCATACCGCGCTGGAGTGCCTGAGATTCTATATGCTGGAGTACCATGTGGACGGTTTTGTCGTAAACCCGTATTCTGTGCCGTGGGAGATGCTCAATGAAGATCCGCTGTTAAAAGATATCAAGCTGATGCGGAAAGATGACGCTTTCCAGAATATTATGCGCCGGTTCCTCAAAGGCGACGAAAATATGGTAAACGATGTCATATGGGCGCTGGAGCATTATTCTGCCCCGGACGGGAAGTGCAATTATATTACGGCCCAGACAGGTTTCACCCTCTGGGATCTCGTCTCTTATGACCGTAAGCACAATGAGGAAAACGGGGAGAACAATACGGACGGTCCGGATTACAATTACAGTTGGAACTGCGGCGCGGAGGGACCGAGCAGGAAACGAGCGGTTATGGCGCTCAGGAAGAATCAGGTGAGAAATGCATTTGCGCTTCTTCTTCTCGCGCAGGGAACCCCCTGTATCCTTTCGGGAGACGAGTTCTGTAACAGCCAGAAAGGAAATAACAACGTGTATTGTCAGGATAATGAAACAGGCTGGGTCAACTGGAGTAAACTGAGGACGGACGATACACTTTTCAATTATGTCAGAGAGCTGATCGCGTTCCGCAGGAAACATCCGTGCCTGCACCGCGCGGAAAAACTCAGGGGGCTTGACCGGACGGCATGCGGAGTGCCTGACGTGTCCTACCACGGGGAAAATGCATGGCAGGTAAAATCGGAGATATACAGCAGACAGCTCGGCGTGCTCTATGCAGGCGCTGACCTTGGAGACACGGAATGTTTTATCGCTTATAACATGCACTGGCTGCCGCATGAGTTTGCTCTGCCGTCCCCGGGAAAGGAGAAGAGATGGTGTCTCGCGGCCGATACGGAGAAAGGATTTGTATCCGATCCTGTTCCGCTGGAAGATCAGAAGAAGATCAGTATTCCGGAGAGGAGCATCTCTGTCCTTGTGAGTGAAAAACAGCCGGTAAAGAAAACGAAGCCGTCCCCGCGGACAAAGACAAGAAAATCAGAAGTGAAAGCCGGAGAACAGGAGAAACAATGATAAAAGCACTGGCTCATTTTCATACGATCACAAAGCATAAGATCCTTGTCATGAAAGAATGTTTCCGGGTGGGGCTGTACCGGCAGGGACTGCTCCACGATCTTTCCAAATACAGTCCCACCGAATTCCGGGTGGGATGCAAATACTATCAGGGAACAAGAAGCCCGAACAACGCCGAGCGGGAGGACAGAGGATATTCCTCGGCGTGGCTCCACCACAAAGGGAGGAATAAACATCATTATGAATACTGGATCGATTACAGTCTTGACGGAAAACACGTACTTGCGGGCATGAAAATGCCGGTCAGGTATGTGGTCGAGATGTTTCTGGACAGGATCGCCGCGAGCAAAGTCTATAAAGGCGATGCATATAAAGACAGTGATCCCGTTGAATATTACATGAACGGAAAAGCGGGGGAACTGATGCATCCGGAGACCCGCGCCCTGCTGGAAAAACTGCTCCATATGCTGTCGGAGCGGGGAGAGGAGGAAACATTCCGTTATATCAGGAAAGAAGTTCTGAAAAAATAATATAAGCTCCGGACGGATACCGAAAAAGGCACGCAGCCTGTACAGTAAGCCCGGAGCTTCGTACTGTCTGTTATTTACCCGGAAAAGATCATCCGGGATAACAGAGACGAGAGTCCCGAATGTCCGTAAGCACTTCAGTGAAAAATCTGCCGGCCAGATATTTTGCCATGGGAAGGTTCATATCCAGATAGTTGCCGCAGTCTTTCGCGGACGCGCCGGGGACGTCACCCTCGAAAGACGCGATGAATGAATACATTTCCCGCATGAGGGGGACGATGTCACGGGATGTAAGATCTCCTGCAAGAAGCAGATAAAAACCGGTCCTGCAGCCCATTGGTCCGAAGTAGATCACCCGGTCCTGCCACTTTTCGTTATTCCTCAGGAAAGTAGCTCCCAGATGCTCGATCGTGTGGACTTCCGCAGTATTCATCACCGGCTCGTCATTGGGGCTCGTCATGCGGATGTCGAAAGTAGTGATGACAGATCCGTTCACGTTATCCTTTCTGGAGACATAAACGCCCGGTTTCAGGCGGATATGGTCAATGGTAAAACTTGCGATTTTTTTCATGCCGTATGTTTCCTTTTCTTTGTTTTGTCCGGTTTATTATAGCTTTTCAGACGGTAAATTACAAGGACCGGGAGAATCCTGAATGAAGGCATGATCTTTTATAAAGAGAAGGTAAAAAAGTGGAAGACTGTGTGATACAATAGAAGAAAAGCGAAAAGGCTGGTGAGACTATGAAACTGACTTTTATCGGGGCAGCCCATGAAGTGACGGGAAGCTGCCATTTTCTTCAGGCGGCGGGGAAAAATATCCTGATCGATTACGGTATGGAACAGGGACCGGATCTCTATGAGAACCCGGGACTGCCGATTCCGGAGCCGGACATTGATTATGTGTTTCTGACACATGCGCATATCGATCATTCGGGGATGCTTCCGAAACTTGTGAGAAACGGCTTTAAGGGACAGATATTCGCCACATTTGCCACGGTTGATCTGTGCAATATCATGCTTCGCGACAGCGCGCACATTCAGGAATTTGAGGCTGAATGGAGAAACCGGAAAGGCAAGAGAGCGGGAAAACCGATATATGAACCGGTGTATGTAATGCAGGACGCTCTGGACGCCATCGAGCTGCTCGTACCCTGCCGGTACGGTGAAAGGATTTCAATCTGCGACGGCATAGATATCCGTTTTACCGATGTGGGACATCTGCTCGGCTCAGCCAGTATCGAAGTGTGGGCCACAGAGGGCGATGTGACGAAGAAGATCGTTTTTTCCGGAGATATTGGAAATACGGATCAGCCTATCATCAAGGACCCGACTTACACCGCTGCGGCGGATTACGTGGTTATGGAGTCTACTTACGGCGAACGTGTCCATACGGCGGAAAAGCCGGATTATATCGGGGAATTTACGCGGATCATCCGGGAGACCTTTGACCGGGGAGGCAATGTCGTGATCCCGTCGTTCGCCGTCGGAAGGACGCAGGAGATGCTCTACTTTATCCGCGAGATCAAGGAAAAGAGACTTCTGTCGGAATATGAGGAGTTTGACGTATATCTGGACAGTCCGCTTGCCATCGAGGCGACAAAGGTCTTCGCCATGAATATGAGAGACTGTTTTGACAAAGAAGCAATGGAGCTTGTCAATTCAGGAATTAACCCTCTGGTATTTCCGGGACTGCATACATCGACGACGAGCGATGACTCGAAGCTGATCAATACGATCGAAAAACCGAAAGTCATCATATCCGCGTCGGGGATGTGTGACGCGGGCCGTATCCGCCATCACCTCAAGCACAATCTCTGGCGGCCCGAGTGTACGATCCTGTTCGTGGGCTATCAGGCTGCCGGCACACTGGGTCGGAAGCTGCTGGAAGGCGAGAAGAATGTAAAGCTCTTCGGGGAACCGATCGAGGTACATGCACGGATCGAAAGCCTGCACGGCGTCAGCGGGCATGCGGATATGAACGGACTTCTGAAGTGGGTCGGAGCATTCCGCACACCGATCGAAAGGGTTTTCATTGTACATGGCGAGGATACGGTGACGGAGAAGTTCGCTGACACTGTACATGAGAAGTTCGGCTTCCGTACATGGGCGCCCTATCCGTGCTGTGAAGCCGATCTCCTCACGAATGAGATCATTAGCGAGGGCGTACGGATACCGGTGAAGGCAAAGAAACCGGCACAGCGCAGGGCGGATTCCGCTTTCGGGCGTCTGGTTGCGGCAGGAAAGCGGCTGCTTGACGTGATCTATAAAAACGAAGGGTTATCCAATAAGGATAAAGCGAAATTTGAGACGCAGATCAACAATCTTTCAGACAAGTGGGATACAGATGACTGATCTGTCAAGGTCTAAAAGTTTATAAAATTTTCCGACTTCCGGAATATCTTTTCCGTCAGGTGAGAATCATTCTAAATAGAAATTGCTTAGGAGGATTCTTGCTATGATGGTGAACAAGGTTGAACTGTGCGGGGTAAATACATCAAAACTCCCGCTCTTGAAAGAGGAGGAAAAAGCAGAGCTTTTTGAACGCATCCGGGCCGGAGATGAAGAGGCGAGAGAAAAATATATCAAAGGGAATCTGCGGCTTGTCCTGAGCGTGATCAGGCGTTTTGAAGGCAGCAGTGAAAATGCGGACGATCTGTTTCAGATCGGCTGCGTGGGCCTTATGAAAGCGGTGGATCACTTTGATCCGGCCAGAATGGTGAAATTCTCTACTTATGCGGTCCCCATGATCATCGGAGAGATCCGCCGGTATCTCCGGGACAACAGTCCGATCCGGGTGAGCCGGTCGCTGCGGGACACGGCATATAAGGCAATATATGCAAAAGAAGGCTACATCCGCCGGCATATGAAGGAACCGACCGTACAGGAGATCGCGGATGAGATAGGAATATCCAAGGAGGACGTTGTATTCGCCCTTGACGCGATACAGAGTCCGATGAGCCTGCAGGAGCCGGTATACAGCGACGGAGGGGATACGCTTTATGTTATGGATCAGGTCAGCGATAAGAAGAACAAAGAAGAAAACTGGGTGGAGGAACTCTCCCTTGAGGCAGCCATGGAGCGGCTGAACGAGAGAGAACGGTATATTATCACATTGCGCTTTTTTGAGGGGAAGACACAGATGGAGGTGGCGGAGCAGATCAATATCTCGCAGGCTCAGGTCAGCCGTCTGGAGAAAAACGCGCTGAAAACCATGCGGAGGTATCTTCTGGGAGAATAGGACCGCAGCGGAACAAATCACATATGAGAAAGGAAGAAGATAAACATGTACAGAGCCTGTATATTTGATCTGGACGGAACACTGACAGACACTCTGGAATCCCTGACTTATTCGGTAAATGAGACGATGAGAGAACTGGGGCTCCCGGGGATAACTTCCGGGCAGTGCAGGGGATTTGTCGGAAACGGCGCAAAGGTGCTGATAGAAAAGACCCTGAAGGCATCGGGAGACGAGGAACTGACTCGGTTTGACGAGGCGTTTGAAACCTACCGGCGCATATTCGACAAGCGCTGTACCTACCGTGTGAAACCTTACCCGGGAATCCGGGAGATGCTCAGGGAGATGAAAGAACGGGGACTGACTCTCGGAGTACTGTCCAATAAGCCGGATCGTCAGGCAGTACATGTTGTGGAAGAGATTTTCGGGAACGGGGTATTTGACCATATCCAGGGTCAGAAAGAAGATGTACCGAGAAAACCTGATCCGACGGCAGTGCTTTCCATGGCGGGAAAATTCAGTGCCTTACCGTCAGAGACGCTTTATATCGGCGACTCGGAGGTGGACGGCGCCACCGGAAAGGCTGCGGGCATGGATGCAGTGCTGGTGTCATGGGGATTCCGTTCCAGAGATGTGCTGGAGGCTGCCGAGCCGTACCGCATCGCGGATACAACGGAGGAAATATTGAAGATCATAAGAGAAAAGGAACAGAGGATATGAGTGATTACAGTGAAGTATGTTTACAGACATTTTTAAAAGAGCAGGGGAAACTTTTTGACGAACCGGTGGCACGGAATATGGAGGAGGCCGAAGCGTTTCTGGAAGACTGTATGGCTGTTGTTGCGGATTCCATCGATGAAGTAAGAGAATATTTTGAGGAAGAAGGCGTGGATTTGGACGGTCTGGGAACGGATGAACTGGAAGAGGCATCTGAAGTGTTTCCGCTCCCCGACGGGAAATTCCTGATCGTAGAAGGATAAAAGGATCAGGGGAAGACCTGTGCCTCCGGATATCTGAAAGCCGCAGTTTATTCGACTGCGGCTTTTTCAACGGCTTCCCGTATCGCGTCCAGTATGATCTGGGACGTATAAGGTGTATCTTCCGGCAGAGTAATATCGTCAAGGGACTGGGTCTCGCAGATCTGATCGGCAATGTCCTCCATGGCCGGCTGAATAAGCGGAAACATAGTCGTTATTGTCTCATCCAGATTAGAAAAACGTATAGAGTTGATGCGGGTTTCGTCTACTGTCACCTCTACCTCGAGATTCGTATTGTTCAGTGTAAGAGCAGAGGTATAAATACCAGGAGTATAACGGTTTCCGGTATCCGCCTGATCTGTTCTGCTTTCCGGCCGGAACATGATGACAAGAAGGATGATCAGTACGATCGCCAGCGCGGCAAAGATCGCGGTGTAGATGATCTCTTTCATGTGCAGGACGACGATTTTGGTTCTGGAACCCATAGAGTTACCTCCGTTTGATTTGGCTGCCGGTGTACGGCGGTCTGCTTTTTTATTAAGTGTATGACTGAAAACAGGAAAATATTCATGCCTTTTGCGTGGACAAAGACGGCAGGATACTGTAAAATAGCTTTTGCCGAAACGACGAAGAGAAGACATGACATGGAGGATGAAAGACATGTTTATAATAGCAGGGCTTGGAAATCCGGACAGACAGTATGAGGGCACGAGGCATAATGCCGGATTTGACGTAATAGACAGACTGGCTGATAAATACAATATAGCGGTAGATGTAAAAAAGCACAGGGCGCTGATCGGAAAGGGCGTCATAGGCGGTCAGAAGACGATTCTCGCCAAACCGCAGACTTACATGAACCTGAGCGGCGAGAGCATACGCAGTCTGGCGGATTATTACAAGATTGACAAGGAACATGAATTGCTGGTCATCTACGATGACATCAATCTGGGTGTCGGACAACTGCGAATCCGTGAAAAGGGAAGCGCGGGAGGACATAACGGCATTAAGAATATCATAGCGCATCTCGGCACGCAGGTCTTTCCGCGGATCCGTGTGGGAGTGGGAGAGAAGCCGTCCCGGTGCGATCTGGCGGATTATGTGCTCGGACATTTTTCCAAAGCAGAACGTGAGCTGATGGATGAAGGGTATGACCATGCGGTGACAGCTGCGGGGATGATCCTTTCCGGGCGGATCGGGGACGCTATGAGCGAGTATAACAGGAAGAAGAAGGAAGAGCCGCGGACATAAATGCAGACAGTATGAAAAGGGGAAAGGACAGGTATGCAGGCTTTACTTGCGCCGCTCGGCGAACTGGCGGATTATCAGGAAATATTAAAAGACAGGAAAAAAGGAAACGGTATCATACAGATCGCAGGATGCGTCGGATCTCAGAAGACTCATCTGATGTATGCGCTTGGCGATGGCTTTGAATTCAGAGTCATCGTTTTTTCCAGTGAGGAGAAAGCCGAGAAAGCATATGAGGAATACCGGATCTTTACGGAGAATGTGTATCTTTATCCGGCCAGGGATCTGCTCTTTTATCATGCGGATATTAAGGGGGCGCTGCTTACGGCCCGGCGGATGGGAGTGCTCCGTGCTCTCATAGAGAAAGAAAAGGATACAAGTATTACAGTGATCACGACAATAGATGCGTTTCTCGACGGACTTGCTCCGTCTTCCGGGTTAAAGAAGCAGAGAATCGTCCTGGCAGGAGGGGATACCGTCGATCTTACCGGACTTGAGAGAAATCTGACCGAGATGGGATATGAGCGGGAAGGTCAGGTGGAAAGTCCCGGACAGTATGCGGTGCGCGGCGGTATTATGGATATATTCCCACTGACGGAAGAACTCCCGGTAAGAATCGAGCTGTGGGGCGATGAGGTTGATTCGATCCGCAGTTTCGACACGGAGAGCCAGCGCTCGGTGGAAAATCTGAATAAGGTTACAATTTATCCGGCTTCCGAGAACTGGAAAGAGCGCATGGAGTCAGTCTCATTCATGGAGTATTTCCCAAAAGACAGGAGCATCCTTTTCCTGGATGAACCGCAGCGGCTTCAGGAGACGGCGGAAAGTGTGGAGCAGGAATATTTCCGCAGCAAGGAGAACCGGGACGCGTCAGAATCCGCGGGCAGTGAAGGGCTGTGTCTCACTGTGTATGAAGCGAAAGACATCATAAATGAAATGAATCTTTACAGCGGGATCGGCATGACGACGCTGGAGTCAAAGTGCGGCCTGTTCCATGTGCGGGAAACCTTCAGTATACAGACAAAAGGAGTAAATCCGTATAATAGCAGTTTTGAGCTGCTCACCCGGGATCTGAAGCGCTTGAAACGAAGCGGGTACAGAGTGGTCCTTCTGTCCGGGTCCAGAACAAGGGCAAAACGTCTTGCCGAAGATCTGCGGGATTACGATCTGAGCAGTTTCTACAGCGAAGATATGGAACGTGAGGTGAATGCCGGAGAGATCATGGTGACATACGGGTATGCGGCAGAGGGATACGAGTATCCCATGCTGAAGTTCATGGTCATCTCGGAGACGGATATCTTCGGAAGAAAGAAAAAGAAAAAACGCAGAAAGAGCTACAGGGGACAGAGGATCCGGGATTTCACGGAGCTGAAGCCCGGAGATTATGTAGTCCATGAAAATCACGGAATCGGGGTTTATAAAGGCATCGAGAAAATTGAAGTGGAGAAAGTCGTTAAGGACTATATGAAGATCGCCTATGCAGACGGCGGCGTACTCTATATCCCGGCAGCGCAGATGGACCTGATCCAGAAATATGCCGGATCGGACGCAAAAAGACCGAAGCTCAATAAACTGGGCACCATCCAGTGGGGAAAGACGAAAAGTCAGGTAAAGAAAGCGGTCCAGGCAGTGGCGGAGGATCTGGTGGAACTCTATGCGGCCCGCCAGCAGTCAGAGGGATTTGTCTACGGCCCGGACACTGTATGGCAGAAAGAATTTGAAGAGATGTTCCCATTTGAGGAGACTGAGGATCAGAGCCAGGCCATTGAGGATACGAAGCGTGACATGGAGAGCAAAAAGATCATGGACCGGCTGATCTGCGGTGACGTGGGATACGGAAAGACGGAAATTGCCATCCGCGCCGCGTTCAAGGCTGTTCAGGAAGGAAAACAGGTCGTCTATCTTGTGCCAACCACGATCCTGGCCCAGCAGCACTACAATACATTTGTCCAGAGGCTGAAGGATTTTCCGGTACGGATCGATCTCCTGTGCCGGTTCCGTTCGTCCTACCAGCAGAAAAAGACAGTGGATGATCTGAAAAAAGGTCTGGTCGATATTGTGATAGGAACCCACCGTGTCCTCTCCAAAGATGTGGGATTCAAAGATCTGGGGCTTCTGATCATAGATGAGGAACAGAGGTTCGGAGTGACACACAAGGAGAAGATCAAAAAATTACGGGAGAATATAGACGTCCTGACACTGACTGCCACGCCGATCCCGAGGACGCTGCACATGAGCCTGATCGGGATCCGTGACATGAGCGTGCTTGAGGAAGCTCCACGGGACCGTATGCCGATCCAGACCTATGTTATGGAATATAACGATGAGATGGTGAGAGAGGCGATCGAGAGGGAACTTTCCCGCGGGGGACAGGTGTATTATGTCTATAACAGGGTCAACGACATCGCGGATGTTGCCGGACATCTCCGGCAGCTCCTTCCGGAGGCAAATATCTCGTTTGCACACGGGCAGATGCGGGAGCGTGAGCTGGAAGATATCATGTATGATTTTATTAACGGTGATATCGATGTGCTTGTGTCTACTACGATCATTGAGACCGGTCTTGATATACCGAACGCGAATACAATGATCATTCAGGACGCGGACAGGTTCGGATTATCTCAGCTCTATCAGCTCAGGGGACGTGTGGGACGATCCAACCGTATGGCATACGCATTCCTTCTCTATCGCAGGGATAAGCTTTTAAAAGAGGTGGCAGAGAAGAGGCTTTCCGCTATCCGTGAATTCACGGATCTGGGTTCGGGGATAAAAATCGCCATGCGCGACCTTGAGATACGCGGCGCGGGCAGCCTGCTCGGAGAAGCGCAGAGCGGCCATATGGAAGCCGTGGGCTATGATATGTACTGCAAGATGTTAAATGAAGCGGTCCTGAAGCTCAAAGGCGGGGGAGAAGAGGAAACATTTACGACAACGATCGATCTGAATATCGACGCCTATATTCCTGATTCATATATTAAAAATGAATATCAGAAACTGGATATCTACAAGAGGATCGCGGCCATTTCCAATGAGGAGGAGATGGACGATATGACGGAGGAGCTGATCGACCGTTTCGGGGATATTCCGAAGAAAGTCCAGCAGCTTCTGCATATCGCGGCGCTGAAAGGGCTTGCCCGCTCCGCCTATGTGACGGCGGTGGAGCAGAAAGGGGCGGACATCAGGTTTACCATGTATGAGAAGGCTAAGATCGATCCTCAGAAGATTCCTGCCATGCTTGCGGGCTATGGGAAGGATCTTGTGTTCAGGACCGAGAACCCTCCTTATTTCCTTTACAGGAAGCCGGGAAAGAGCAGAAAGGATACCGGAGAGAGCGTGCTCGACACGGTGCGGAGAGTGCTGAAGGATATCAGGGGAATTGCTGTTTCGTGATATATTTGTGATTACTACTTGTTACTTTTTTTAAAACACGTTAT
>CAZJRY010000001.1:9458-100538 GCA_964548625.1 uncultured Mediterraneibacter sp. | reverse complement strand
ACCTGTATAAAGCCCAGATGTAAACGCCTGAAAAAATAAGTAATATTTCTTTAATATGTCATTTTTTACGAAAATATGTCCGATTTCTATGAGATCCGATATGGAATAAACGACAATCTTTGCAACATAATACAGGTTATCGTAAAAAAATCCATGGAAAAAGGCTTGTTCTCTCTGTATGATGGAATAAACGTCCGGATGCCGTTGAGCTTCAGATCAGAACCGGTGGAGAAATAAAAGATGACGGAGGGTCTTATGGGGGAAAAAACAGTACAGAGAGAAGAAATGCAGACGGAAAATATAATGAAGCTGCTCAGAGAAAAACTGCGGTGGGTATGCCGGAAAAATAAGGGGAAAATCCCCTATACAACAGATGTGAACGGGAATTACGACAACCGTGCGGATACTTCCGCAGAGTGGGCCATGGATGACGGGATCAACTGGTGGACCAATGGATTCTGGGGCGGGCTTATGTGGCTGATGTATCTGGAAACAGAAGAGGAGGAATACAGAGAAGCGGCGGAGATATCAGAAAAGCAGTTGGATCGGTGCTTTGAGATGTATTACGGGCTTCATCATGACGTGGGGTTCATGTATATGCCTACCGCGGTTATGGATTACCGGATTACGGGAAAAGAAGAATCGCGAAGGCGGGGGATGCATGCCGCAAATATCCTGGCCGGAAGATTCAATCCGGCAGGGAGGTTTATCCGGGCATGGAATGAGGACTACGGCGGGGATCCCACAGGCCGGGCGATTATCGACTGTATGATGAATCTGTCCCTTTTGTACTGGGCCTCAGAGGAAAGTGGAGATCCAAGATTTCGGCATATTGCGGAAGTTCATGCTCATACAGTAATGAAATATTTTGTCCGGGAGGACGGATCGGTCTGTCATATCGTAGATTTTGATCCGGAGACCGGAAAATATATCGGCGATGCGGGGGGGCAGGGTTATGGAAAAGGCTCCTCGTGGACAAGGGGTCAGGCGTGGGCGGTATATGGGTTTACGGTAAGTTACCGGCACACGGGGAAGAAGGAATATCTGGATATAGCAGAGAAAACAGCGGGTTACTGTATCTCATCTCTCCCGGAGAGCGGGATCGTCCCTGTGGATTTCCGGCAGCCGGAGAGCCCGGCATGGGAGGACTCCTGTGCGGCGGTCATCCTTGCGTCCGGACTTCTGACGCTTTCGGGATGTGTCGGGCAGGAGCGTTCGGAAACCTGTCGGTCGGCGGCGGAGAAGCTGATCCTGACGATCAGCCGGGAAAGAGCTGATTTCGGGACCGGATGCGATGCTGTGGTGCAGAACTGCAGCGCGGCCTACCAGGATGCGCGCCATCATTTCCCGATGATCTATGCGGATTACTTTTACACAGAGGCGCTTCTCAGATTGAAAGGTGTTGAACTGCCTGTATGGTAAGAATTGAAAGGTGCTGAACTGCCGGTATGGTAAGCAGGGATACAGCGGCGAAGCCGCTAGATCCCTGCCTGATTTCTATAGTCTTTCGGGGACATCCCCGTGTTCTTCTTAAAGACCTTGCTGAAATAAAATGCACTCTCGAATCCGAGCCGGTCGGAAATTTCGTAGATCTTCAGATTTGTTTCCTTTAAGAGTTTCTTTGATTCTGTCACTTTCTGTCCTGCGATATATTCGCTGATCCCCACATTCATATATTTTTTGAAGAGCTGGCTCAAATAGTTTGGGCTGACGCTGAAGGTATCGGCGATATCCTGAAGGAAGATCCTTTCATGGATATGCTCCCGGATATACTGACAGCAGAGCGCGACAAGGGAATTCTGCTGTCCTTTTTTCTTTTCTTCAAATGCGCCTGCCAGTCCGCGGCCAAGCTTATTCAGCCATACGATTACAGAGGAAACCTTCTTCAGACGATAAAGAGAGCAGTAGGTATCCGGCTCATTCTGAAAGATGTCCGACACGATCTCCAGTCCGTCCGGAAGCAGGCTGATGGAGAAGTGAAGGATGCTGCTCGCCGCGTCCAGAGCCTGGGAAAAGAGGACATGATCCTGGCTGAGGAGGGATGTGATCGCATCCAGGGTACTGCTCAGAGATTCCCCGTCAAGTTCCTGGAAAGCTCTGCTGATATCATCCCGGAACAGAGACATGCTGAATACGTTTCGGAGCGTACTCGTATTCGGCAGTTCGTCGCAGAAGATGATCTCCTTCTCATCGGAGAGGTATTCTCTTATCTGGCGGGAGTCGCTGTAGGAGGACGAAATCTCCAGAGGATCACGCACAAGGCTTCCTATCGCTGTAAAGAATCGTACTTTATAATAGTTGTAGAGCATCTGACAGGTATTCTGCAGGGCATCCCGGATATAGTACTTCCAATCGTCGATATGCTCCTGAGGAAGCAGGAAGATCGCGGCAAAATAGTGTGTGTCAAGGGCGATGACATGACAGGGGATATATCTGGAGATCAGTTCCTCGAACATCTGCAGTGTACGGTAATAGGATTTCAGCGGTGTAGTGTCGGGCTGAATATCCTGGGAATTGGGGATGAAACGGATGGTAGCTGCCGCATAACCTTCCGCATCCATAGTGATGTCGAATTCTTCCGTCTGTATCTGAAACTGTTCCCGGTTTTCAAACAGATTGTTGAGCAGCTTAAAATAGAACCTTTCCTGGAGCAGGAGCAGACTCTGGTCTGAATCCTGAAAATCCGGATCCTGCTGTTTGATCTGATTTACCTGATCAATAGCATTTTTGACAGATGCGGTCAGGGATTCCGGGGAAAGATCGATCTTTACGAGATAGTCCACTGCGCGGAAACTCAACGCCTCACGCGCATACTGGAAATCTTCATAGCTGGTGAGGATGATAAAAACGGGAAGACGCCCGAATTCATCCATGCACCGTTTTCCCAGTTCCAGACCGGAGGAACAGGGCATCTGGATGTCCGTGATAACGATCTCTGGACGGTACTCGCGAATGAGTTCGTAGGCTGCGTCGCCATTGGAGGCTGTGCCGCAGATCTCGATTCCCAGTTCCTCCCAGTTGATCATGGATCTCAGCCCGATCTGAACAAGGGGTTCGTCATCTGCAATTACTAGTTTTATCATCTGTATTCTCTCCTTTATGATCAGTGAATATCCGCTAAATCAATTTTCCGTTCGGGCAGAAGAATGGACATGCACGTATATTTTCCGGGCTCGCTCTTGATATGCAGTCCATATTTTTCGCCGAATGTGTGGCGGATCTTTTTGTCTACGCTCCCGATGCCGATCTGCCTGAAAAAGCTGGAACGTCCGGATGTCTCCCCGGACAGGACGGAACGGATTGTGTCCTCATCCATTCCTACGCCGTTGTCTGTGATATCGATCTGCACATCCTGGCCTTCTGTCTGCCGGATATGGATGTCGATCTGTCCGCTCTGCCCTTTGGGTTCGATCCCGTGGAAGATGGCGTTTTCCACGATAGGCTGAAGAGTAAATCGCAGGATCTGGTTTTCGAGAAGAGCAGGATCTTCAATCTGATATTCCATACGGATCGCACCGCCGTACCTGTATTTCTGTATAGTGAAATAGTCGTCGAGGAGTTGGATCTCGTTTTTAATGGAAACGATCGTTGTTGTTCCCTTGGCAATGCTCTTCATGAGATGCGCAAGCGCAGTGGCCATCTCAGCGATCCCGTCGGCATGCTGCGCAGTGGCCATCCATTTGATGGAATTGAGTGTATTGTAGAGAAAGTGCGGATTGATCTGGCTCTGCAATACCTGATATTCCAGATCCTTTTTCTGCTTTTCATCTTCAACCCTCTGTTCGATCAGAGCACTGATATCTGTCGCGAGTCGATTGATATTCCGTCCGATCTCACCCAGCTCGTTGTCCCATTCAATGGCAGGATCCTGTGAGAAATTTCCATGAGCGATGGAGTCGATCTGCTTTTTTATCATGGATACCGGCATGGTCACATTGTGACTGAGAAGGCGGATCAGAAGAAGCCCGATCACGGTGATAAAGATCAGGATGACCAGCAGAATGGAAAAATACCCGACGGAGGAATTCCCCAGCCCTGCAGTGTCCACCGGCATGGAAATATAACAGCCTTCCGCGCGCAGCGGGGTGGTCACATAAATTACACTTTTTCCATCGGAATTGATCTCCTGTACGAGCGTATCAGCGCTTACAAGGTCACCTTTTGAAAGGTCTTTTCCGTTTTCTCTCTGCCTGACTGATGTGACGTCTCCGTTTTCAATGCGGTAGCTCTCTTCTCCTATTGTGAGATAGACAGGCGTATCTTCCTGACGGGAATATGACATCAGAGGATCGGTGAACAGGGAAAATGAGATCTGTATATAGCTGATTCCGATCGTATCACTGCTGTATAAAGACTCGATCGGGCGTATCAGGGGGATCATCTCTTCCGGTCTTCGGGCAAACGGATCCTTTTGTACACCGATTGAAAATGTATAACCGGAAGCGCTCATCACTTCGTCGAAATAGGGAAGGCTTTTTATTATGTCGATCACATTGCGGTCGACAGAATAGGATGCGGAAGAAAATTTCTGCAGAAATTTGCTCCCCTCGGAATTCGTGATGATGATGCGGGAGATATACTGGTAGGCAGGATTACTGATATATTCTTCAGTGAGACGCTCGGTGGCCTGCCGTGTCACCGCGGCATAATTTGAGCTTTCGGCTCCGGAGGATATGTAATTGACGATCTCCGTGTTGGTCCGGCTCCACTGAGAGAGTTCAAGGATACTTTCCAGATTGCTGTTGATCTCATTTCGCATAAACTGAAGGTTGGTTTCAGCGGCATGGATCGAATTGGAACGGAGATTATCGGAAAACATGATATAACTCAGCGTTGCTGCACCGATGCCGAAAGTGAGCATCAGGGTAATAGTAATAAGGAAAAATTTCCCTTTCAGAGTTTTAAAAATCCTTTTCTTCATAAGCCCCTCCAATCTGACCGATACAGCATATCAAGTATAGCATATTTGCAATTTCAGGCAAAAAGAAAAAGAAGATTTCTTAAGAAATTACATTTTTTCATAGAAAAATGTATGAATAATGCGGGCGTCTAGCTGATTTCCAGCCTGATCCGGGAAGCTGCCTTCAGCCTGATCCGGTATACCTGACCGCCCCAGCATGTCCTGAGTCTGGGGTCGGTGAGGGGAATGGATCGTACTTCAGCGGACAGGGCGCCGCAGACCCGGCAGGCCCCTCCGCCAGGGAAGGAAAGAAGGAAATGTTCCCTGTCGATCCGGGTCAGGGAGGGGGCTTCGTCTGTCATCAGGTTCAGGACAGCGGGAAGCGAACTGTCATAGACATCTTCGATCACGATCCGTTCATTTTTGAAAAAGGTCACCGTCCTTTGGAAGGAGCGGAGGGCATCCGCACCGTCTGCCTGCCGGACGGCGCCGTCTTCATCCGCTACCCATCCCTCTCCTGATCCACTCCTGCGATAGGCGCCGGAAAGTTCCATGAAGATCTGCGCCAGTGAGGGAGACAGAGTGCAGACTGTGTCACTGGCGGCAAAATCCTTTCCCGCCTGTTGGAGAAAACCTCCGAAAGAGGGCAGATTGTGGTACTGGCTCTGCATGGTCCAGATATCATATCTCCTGCTTGAGAATGTTTTCCGGCAGTAGGTTTCCACTCCGAGATCGATAAAAAGAGGTTTGCCCTCTCGGTAGACCATGAAAGACCCTGTGTCGTTATGATTGTGTGAATCGCCGTTGCATCCCGCTTTGACAGCGAGAAAAAGAGTATCGTCCCGGGCAACCATAAGACCGGTACTCTCGAAATAGCAGTCCTCGGCTGTGAAACTTCCGGGAACGGATGCGGACATGATCTCTTCCCAGCAGAGGATCTGGAGAAGGCGGCGGTACAGACTCAGTTCCCGGGGGAGCAGACGGTCTGTGTCAGCACGGAAATCCGATGCTGCAAACGCACAGAGTTCGTGGATATGGGCGCGTTTCCCGAACAGATATTCCGGAGCGCCGCGTCTGCCGGCGAGAGGGGAACAGTCGGCGAAGTTGACATAGTAATTTCCGTCGATGTGTACCTTCCTTATATAATCCGCGATATTCCGGATCATGGGCTCCGTAAAAACAGGGGTGATGACATGTCCGGTGACTGTGTCCAGGATCTCCAGGCAGGAGTACAGAGACAGAGCCGCGAGGCCATAGTACTGTGCGCCCTCGTCGCAGCAGCCGTCTTCTCCGTACTCGTCGAGAAAATAGTCAATGGAAGCGATGGATTTTCTCACGATCTCATCTTTTGTCTTCCGGTCAAGGACTGTGTCCGGACGGGTAAACGCGGCCAGAAGGATATTCTGTGTGATCCAGACCGTCCAGTTGTTCATCTGGCTTTTCCTATCCCCCATCCACCAGAAATGATAATTCATATAGGGGATGAAAATGCGCTCTTTCAGACGAAAATCAATATCGCGGCTGATGAGAGGGGTGACCTCTGATAGCGCAGGGCGAAGGAGATATTCCGTCAGAGCGAGGATCGCCGCGGTCTCCCCTGAAAAAATATCAACGATCGGGGAAGTATAATCCGGCAGAGGATCCTGAACGGCGTCCCGGATCAATGAATTATGGGCGGGAATGCACCAGGTGCTCTCTTCCAGGATGACATAGATCCCGTTGATGATATCATTCAGAAAGCGCCCTTTATTTTCCACGCATTCCGCCAGCACCAGGTGGTCCAAGGCATAGCGCCTTTCATTATAGATCGTTTCATACCGGGTACGGTCGCCGGTCTTGGAGAACTCCATGTAGTCGGATGCGGAGAGGCTTTTCCAGTCATGGTCGGAAAAAGCTTCTCCGTTCCGGATGAGCTCGTGCCGCAGTTCTCCGGGAAGGGAATCCCAGAAATCTCTTTCCGATATATCGGCGCAGGGTGTAAAATCTACGGTGAGACCGATCTTGCTGCTGTATTCTTTTAACATTATTGCCCTCCTTATCGACTTGTTTTAAGCAGAGAATACAGCATATTTTACCTCGGAAAAAAAGAAAAAGATGACATTCTCAGAAAATTACATTTTTTCGTAGAAAAGTGCATGGCGCGGCAGGAGAGAAGAAAAAGACCAGAGAGAAAAGGCAGGAAATCATAGACCAGTCCATGTCATTCGGGTGAAAAATTATATATATTAAAAGAAATAATCATTATCAAAAGGAGGATAAAATTATGAAGAAAAGAATAGTGAGCACACTGCTCGTAGCCGCAATGTGCCTGACTGCACTCGCAGGCTGCTCCAGCAGCTCGGGTGACAGCGCTGACAGCAGCGACAGCTCTGCTGCGGAGGATACGGCGGAAGAGGAAGGGGCGTCTGCGGGAAGCAATACGGTCATCGGCGCCGACGACGCTTCCACTGTCCTGAAATGGTCTGTTTGGGACGCGTCCACAGCAACATACTGGGAAGCGATCGCGCAGGCATATGTCGATCAGAATCCGGACGTCCGCATTGAGATGACAGACCTCGGATCTTCTGACTACAACACGGTTCTTGCAACAGAACTTTCCGGATCCGGTTCGGATTTCGATATCGTGACGATCAAGGATGTGCCGGGATACGCAACTCTGGTTTCAAAAGGCGTACTTGAACCGCTTGGCGACAGGATTGAGAGCGACGGCGTAGACCTGTCTCTTTATAACGGAATGGCGGAGCAGGTAATGGTAGACGGTGAACTCTATGAACTTCCGTTCAGAAGTGACTTCTGGGTACTGTACTATAATAAGGACATCTTTGATGAGGCAGGCGTGGACTATCCCACAAATGACATGACTGTTGCCGAGTACGACGAACTGGCACGATCTGTTGCAAAGACAGGATTCGGTGACGACGTGATCTATGGATCTCATTATCATACATGGAGAAGCGCAGTACAGCTTTTCGGTGTACTTGATGGAGAACATTCGATCCTGGATGGAAACTATGACTTTACAAAAGAGTATTACGACATGGTGAAATCACAGGAAGAAGACGGAATCTGCCGTTCCTATGTTGATATCAACGCTTCATCGCTTCATTACTCCGCTGCATTCTCTGAAGGAAATACAGCGACGATGAATATGGGAACATGGTATATCACAACATTGATCTCCAGTCTCGCAAGCGGTGAGTACGATTCTGACCTGTGCGGCAACTGGGGAATCGTGAAATATCCGCATCCGGAAGGCGTGGAAGCGGGAACAACGCTTGCGCAGCTTACCAGCCTTGCTATCCCGACAGTATCTGACAACAAAGATGCAGCATGGGATTTCATCAAGTTTGCAGGAAGCGAAGAGGGCGCGAAGGTGATCGCAGAGACAGGTGCGTTCCCGGCGATCATGAGCGACGAGGTTATTGATATCCTTTCAAGTGTGGAAGGATTCCCGACGGACGAGGCAAGTAAGGAAGCTCTTCAGACAGGAGAACTTTACCTGGAAGCTCCATATGATGAGAACGTTGCGGAGATCAATACGATCCTGGATACATATCATACAGATATCATGAACGGAGACCTTTCCGTTGATGAAGGAATCCAGAAGATGAATGAAGAAGTAAGCGCTTTGAAATAAGGCGTTCATATTCTGAAAGAGAGGGCCGACAGCAGATTGTACGCTGCCGGTCCTCTTGTGCTTTGCCCCGTTGAAAAATACATGTTTTCTTAAAAAAATGCATGCCCGCTTCCGCGCCGCGGGAGAGAACTGTGAAAAAGGCAGGAAATCATAGACCTGTCCATGGTAATGGGAAAGCGGAATTTCTATAATAATTGAAGAAAATAAAAGGAAAGGAGAGCGCAGAAGCGCGAAAAGTTTATGGAGAATGCAGTAGAGTTAAAAAAAGGCAGAAAAGCGCGTGACAGAAAACGTACCCTTGTGGCGTATTCATTTATTGCGCCGAACTTCATCGGATTTGCGGTGTTTACGTTAGTTCCTATCATCTGTGCGTTTGCACTGGCTTTTCTGGAGTGGGACGGCAACAATCCGTTCCGGTTTGTCGGACTTGAAAATTTCCGGAGGCTTGCGGATGATTCTCTGTTCTGGGCATCCCTTAAGAATACGATCATCTATTGTATCGGAACTGTGCCCCTGACGATGGTCGCGTCACTTGCACTGGCGATCATCCTGAACCAGAAGATCAAGGGAAAGGGGATCTTCAGAACGATCGCATTTTTCCCGTATGTTGCATCTCTGGTAGCCATCACAGCGGTATGGTCGATGATCTTCCATCCGAGCCGCGGACCGGTGAACGCGATCCTGTATTATGTTTTCCATGTGGAGGATCTGCCGAACTGGTTCGGAGGAAATCTGATCCTTCTCACACTGATCCTGTTCAGCGTCTGGAAGTATATGGGGTACTACATGGTGATCTATCTTGCGGGACTCCAGGGGATTTCCGCGGAACTGTATGAAGCGGCAGGACTGGACGGGGCCAACACATGGCAGAAATTCCGGTACGTCACATGGCCTCAGCTCAGGCCGACTACGTTCTTTGTAACAGTCATGCTGACGATCAACTGCTTTAAGGTGTATGATATCGCGATCATGCTGGCGGGAGGAAACGACGGAACACTGGGTACTTCTTCAACAGTGCTGGTTTACTATATCTACCAGAAAGCATTTACAGAATGGGATCTGGGATATTCCAGCGCGATCGCAATGGTACTGTTCGTCCTCGTGCTGATCATCACCCTGATCCAGTTCAGAGGAAATGCAAAGTACGAAAACTCATAAAAAAGACAGAGGGAAGGAAGGAGAAAGATGGGAAAAAAATCATCAATAGCACGAAACAGACGGATCGGGAAAGTGCTGATCTACGCATTGTTGATCCTGATCACAGTCATCATGGTCGTCCCGTTCCTTTGGATGCTGTCTGCTTCGATCAAGACAAATACTGAAGTGTTCCAGATGACGCCGTTCCAGTTCATACCGGACGAGCCTCAGTGGAGCAACTATCAGGAAATCTGGACTAAGATCCCGCTTGCAAGATTCGTGGGAAACACAGTCTATCTGACGATCATCGTCACGATCCTGCAGATGCTGACCAGCAGTTTCGCGGCATATGCTTTTTCAAAACTTCAGTTCAAGCATAAGAACACATTGTTCCTCGCTTATATAGCAACCATTGCTATGCCATGGCAGGTATACATGGTGCCTCAGTTCATTATGATGAGGTACATGGGCTTAAACGACAAACTGCTTGCTATGATCTGTCTGCAGGCGTTTTCCGCATTCGGCGTATTCCTCATGAAGCAGTTTTATGAAGGAGTGCCGGATTCACTGTGTGAGGCTGCCAGAATCGATGGTATGAGTGAGTACAAGATTTATTCGACGATCATGCTGCCGTTGTCAAAGCCGGCGCTGTCCACACTGATCATCTTCACATTTGTAAATACGTGGAACGATTACCTCGGGCCATTGATCTACTTAAAGAGCGAGGAGAAAAAAACGATCCAGCTTGGTCTGAAAATGTTTATCGGTCAGTATTCTGCCGAGTACGGACTGATCATGGCGGGTTCGATCATCACACTGATCCCGGTGCTGATCGTATTCCTTGCGCTGCAGAAATACTTTGTTGAAGGCGTTGCGGCTACAGGCATCAAAGGATAAAAGGGGAGCGGCGGCTTATGTCAGACAGGATGAAGATGAGATTTGAGAATATTTTATATTATCATAAATCGAAGATCATGGCTGTTGCAGGAGCCGCTGTTCTTGTTGCGGCGGGGATCGCGCTGGACAGCGGGAGTGACGCGCAGACGGCGCTTTACGGTGTGGCGGTGAATGTGGAACTGTCCGGGGAAGCGTGCGATGCCGCGTGCAGCACAGGATCGGAAGCCATAGGACTGGATCCTGAACAGGAGGAGATCCTTCTGGAAACTGGGATCGAGATCAATGTGGAGAATCCTGAGAGCAATGCGATGAGCGGCAGTCTCGAAAAATTGAGTGTATCGGTTTTCTCCCATGAACTGGATTTCATGGTCTGTACTGAAGATGTGATGGACTATTACGCAGATCTTGACGGTCTGGAGACAGTGGATGCAGAGTGGGCGGGAGCAGATTGTCTTCCGGACGGGACATCGGCCGTTGACTATCTGATCGAAAGCAATAACAAAAGCGGAGAAACAGGGTATTATGGGATCAGCATCTCAGATACCATCCTGTCGGCCGGGAAAGACACCGTGTTCTGTGTATTCCGTAACAGTGAACATAAGGATGAGGCAATGACGTTTGTCAGGAGTCTGTTTCAGGAGGAGTAAAGGATGAAGAACTTATTTGATATTGAGAATCCGGTGTGGGTATTTATGGGTAAGCTGGTGGATATGTTGATACTCTCATGTCTGTGGGTCGTCTGCAGCCTGCCCGTTGTGACGATCGGGCCGTCCACCGCGGCGCTCTATTACGTGACTCTCAAGCTGGCGAACAATGAAGAGGGCTATACGGTCCGCTCTTTTTTCTATTCTTTTAAGGACAACCTGATCCCGGGGATACCTATGGGAATCGGAGCATTGGCGGCAGGTGTGTTTCTAAGCTGTGATCTGTATGCTTATTATCATATTGACGGACAGGCGGGAGTCGTCCTTCTGTGGGCATCCGTTGTGCTGACAGTGGTATATCTGATGACCCTGTTATGGCTCTTTCCGCTTATGGCAAGGTGCAGGACAGACTGGAAACATCTTTTGGTCATGTCTTTTATCATGTCCATTAAAAATTTCGGGTGGACACTGCTTATGATCGTGAGCGCGGTCTGCTTTTTCGCCATAGGACTTTTTGTGTCAGCGCCTCTGCTTGTGATCGCTGTCGGCGGAACTGCTTACATCCATTCTAAGATACTGAATCTTGTCTGGAAAGATTATGATCTTGGCCTGACACGGACAGACATGTAAGCCTGATTTTTAACTTATTATTAATGTTGTAAAAACGATTTTGTAAAAAGATCGGAAGCTGACAATAACAAATAAAAGAAAAAGGTGGTATACAATATGTTATATCCAAAAATGAATGACGCAAGAACCGTCATAGATCTGTCCGGCATCTGGGATTTTAAGCTGGACAACGAAAAAGGATTTGAAGAAAAATGGATGGAGAAGCCATTGGAGGATCCGGAGAGGATCGCGGTTCCGGCTTCGTATAATGATCAGCTTGAGGGAAAGGGATTCCGGGATCACTGTGGATGGGCTTTTTATCAGAAAGAGTTGGAAATTCCGAGGCTTTTGCTCTCTCAGAGAGTAATGCTCCGCTTCGGAGCAGTGACGCACAAGGCGAAAGTATACCTGAACGGCGAACTCCTCTGCGAGCACACCGGCGGATTTCTTCCCTTTGAAGCGGAGATCAGCGACTTTGTAAAACCGGGAACAAATCTGCTCTGCGTAGCAGTGGACAACCGGGTAAACTATTCTACCCTTCCCATCGGAAATGAAGTGGGAGCTGCATTTTTCGGTTCTGAACTCCCGGATATCCCAAGTGTGAACAGCACAGTCCCGAAACCTCATAATGCGCCGAACTTTGACTTCTTCAACTACGCCGGCATCAACCGCCCGGTGAAGATCTACACAACGCCAAAGGCTTATATCAGCGATATTGTTCTTGTGCCGAAGATCTGCGGGAAAGACGCGGAGGTTTCCTACACGGTGGAATGTGAAGGGAAAGGTGATGTAAAGATAACGATCCTTGATGAGACCGGAAAAGAAGTGGCGTGCGCCGGAGGAAAAGAAGGGACAGTCACGATAGAGAACACACATCTCTGGCAGCCGGGCAATGCATATCTGTATACGGCGAAAGTGGAGTTTGGAGAAGATATGTATGAGGAGCTGTTCGGCGTACGGTCCATTGAGATAAAAGAAACGAAATTCCTGATCAACGGAAAACCGTTTTATTTTAAAGGCTTCGGCAAGCATGAGGACAGCGAGGTCCACGGACGCGGCATGAACGAGCCGATGAACGTCAAGGATCTGTCTCTGATGAGATGGCTGGGGGCAAACTCTTTCCGGACCTCCCACTATCCGTATGCGGAGGAGATGCTGAACCTCTGCGACCGGATGGGTGTCGTGGTGATCGACGAGACGACGGCTGTAGGCCTGAACTTCGGATGGAATGACGAGGGATATTCCATGTTTAAAACACATGAGCATCACAAACAGGTGATCCGTGACCTGATCGCAAGGGACAAGAACCATCCCTGTGTTGCGGTGTGGTCCATTGCCAATGAGCCGGACACGGAAAAACAGCCTCAGGCGGCTCATGACTATTTCATGCCGTTGTATCATCTTGCCCATGAATGTGATCCTCAGGACAGACCGGTCACTCTCGTGATCTGCCAGAACGACTATACACGGGATATCACCGCGCCGGAGATGGATATTATCTGCGCGAACCGATATTATGGATGGTATGTATTCAGCGGCGATCTGGATGCCGCGGAGCATGCCATGAGAGAAGAGATGAAATACTGGGAAAAGCTGGGCAAGCCGTGGATGATCACGGAGTACGGCGCCGACACGGTAGCCGGCATCCATATGGCAACCGGCAACATGTTCAGCGAGGAGTACCAGGTGGATTACTATAAGACGATCAACAAAGTACTGGACGAGTGCGGCTTTGTCGTGGGAGAGCATGCGTGGAATTTCGCTGATTTTGCTACGATCCAGGGAACGCTCCGCGTAGACGGAAACAAGAAGGGACTTTTTACAAGGCAGAGAAGGCCGAAGCTGGCAGCACACTATTTCAGAGACCGCTGGCATAAGGTCCCGGATTTTGATTATAAAAAATAGCAGAAAGGCATCTGGACAATGAGAAGATTTACCGAAGAAGACTTCAGGACGAGGGAGAGGGCCGAAAAAGTGCTCCTGGATGTGCTGAATCCGCTGAAACCTTACTACAGTGAGAGCTGTGCAAGACTATACGTGGGAAATACAAGCACCCACTATGAGAATGACACGATTCCCATGGAATCCTTCGCCCGGCCCCTCTGGGGGCTGATCCCCTTCTGGACAGGCGGGGGAAGTGACCCGGAGTTTGAGGAGATCTACCGGAAAGGCCTGGAGGCGGGACCGGATCCGGAACACCCGGACTACTGGCACACCTGCCGGGACTATGATCAGAAGTTCTGCGAGATGGCGGCTATTGCCTTCGGCATGCTGTTCTGCCCGGAAAAAGTGTGGGACCCGCTTTCAGAGAAGGCAAAGGATAATCTGACGGAGTGGCTGTGGGAGATCAACCGGCACGAATGCTGTGCCTGCAACTGGCAGTTCTTCAGCATCATCACCAACGTGGCTCTTTATAAGAAGGGACGTCCCTATAACAAAGAACGCCTAAGAGAAGGTCTGGAGTGTATCGACGCCTACTATGATGCGGGAGGATGGTACAACGACGGAAACGGCGGCGATAAGGACTATTACAATCCCTTTGTCATGGTGACATATGGAATGGTGTATGCAAGATTTATGGAGAAAGAGGACCCGGAGAGATGCAGACGGTTCATTGAAAGAGCGCTTGCCTTCGGAAAGGATTATATCTACTGGTTTTCAGAGGACGGCTCCAGCTTTGCCTACGGCCGATCCATGACATACCGGTTCGCCCAGGCGGCATATTTTGCAGTGTGCGCTCTGTGCGGGGTGGAAGCTTTCCCGCTCCCGGTGCTCAAGGGGATCCTTGTCCGGCATCTGGTACACTGGCTGAACCTTCCGATCTTTGACAACGCGGATATCCTGACCATCGGATATGCCTACCCGAACCTTCAGATGTCGGAAAGTTACAATGCGCCGGGGTCGCCCTACTGGGCTATGAAAGCATTTATGTTCATGGGGCTTCCGGCGGATCATCCTTTCTGGCAGGCAGAGATCGCGCCGCTTCCCAGGCTTGAACCGAAAAAGTATCTGGAGCACGCGAATATGCTCATCCAGAGAGGCGGCGGAAACGTGGTCGCGCTCATCCCGGGCCGCCTGCAGGCGGACGGACACAGCCATACGGTGGAGAAATATTCCAAATTCGCCTATTCCACGAAATTCGGGTTCAGCATCATGCGCTCTAATGTGACGCTTGCGGAATGCGCTCCGGACAGCATGCTTGCCTTTGAAGCCTACGGATATTTCTTTGTAAAAGATATCATAGAGCCGGATTTCGAGATCGATGAGGACTATGTCAGCTTTTCATGGACGCCCATCAAAGGAATTCATGTAAGGACAAGGATCGAACCGACTCAGACCGGCCACATACGGACCCATGAGATCACAAGCGATGTGGAATGCAGGGCATATGACTGCGGTTTTGCCGTATCCACTGATGACAGGAAACCTTTTCACAGACAGGAGAACGCGGCGCAGTCCGTGGTGGAGAACCGGGACGGATACTGCCGTGTGACTTCCATAGAAGGGGCGGGGGAAGGGAAACTGCTGGTTCCGGATCCCAACACCAATCTTATGAACTCCAAGACGACGATCCCAATGGCGGTCTACAGGATCGTTCCGGGGACGCAGACGATCAGGACAAAGGTGGATTATCTGTAAAATATGGTTTTGGGGAGAAGAGATGGGACAGGAAACAAAAAAGGAAGTTTTCAAAGACGGCTGGTTTACGGTTCCTGAAGAGGGAAACGTAAGACCGCAGAATCTGCATGTGCTGGCACGGGCGTCCGTATCCTACGCTGCGGAACAGAAGAAAACAGGAGAGAAGCTGATCCTTCGCATCACTGCGGACGATCACTACAAGCTGTATGTCAACGGAAGATTCGAGGGAGAAGGACCGGCGCCCGCATATCCGGAACACTATTATTATAATGAGTTCGACCTCACTGACCGGATGAAAGAAGGAGAAAATATCCTCGCTTCTCATCTCTATTATCAGGGACTTGTAAACCGGGTGTGGAACAGCGGGGATGGAAGATTCGGTCTGGGCTGTGAGATTCTGCGGAGGAGAACAGACGGGACAGAAACAGTGGAGACGTTAAAGTGGAGATATCAGATATCCCGCGCGTACTCCGGAGACACAACAGGATATGACACGCAATATCTTGAAAATTTTGACAGCCGTCTGTGGGCTGATAAGTGGAATACTCCCGAATATGACGACCGGTCATGGAAACTTATGGAAAAGACGGAACCGGACGGATACCGATTTGAAAAGCAGCCCGTGAAGATGCTTCAGATTTACGAAATGCAGCCAAAAGAACTGCGCCGGACACAGGCGGGATGGTTCCTTGACATGGGACAGGAGATCACGGGTATGCTGGAGATGGAAGCCGTGTCACCAGAAGAGGGCGCCCGTGTCATTCTTCGGTGCGGGGAAGAACTGACGAAGGACGGCCGGGTACGGTATGAGATGCGGTGCGGCTGCAGGTATGAGGAGACGTGGACGCTTAGAGAAGGAGAGAACCGTCTGGAGCCCTATGATTATAAAGGATTCCGGTACGGGGAGATCCTCTGCGGACCGGAGACGGAGATTCGGCGGATCCGTGCCGTAGCGCGCCATTATCCTATGGATGAGACACTCTGTATCTTTCAGTCGGAAGAGGGAACTGCGGACAGGATCTTTGAACTGTGCAAAAACGGTGTGAAATTCGGGACACAGGAAGGTTATCTGGACTGTCCCACAAGAGAAAAGGGACAGTATCTCGGAGACGCGGTCATAACATCCCGGGCTCAGGTCTGGCTCACCGGATCAGTTGAAATGTTAAGAAAATGTGTGGACCAGTTTGCGCAGACGGCTGAGATCCGCCCGGGACTGACGGCGGTGGCGCCGGGGTCTCTGATCCAGGAAATTGCCGACTTCTCTCTGATGTGGTCTCAGCTTCTTCTGACCGATTATGAGTTTACCGGAGACAAAGAGTTCCTGAGAAAGTATTATCCGACAGCGAAGGGAATCCTTGAGTATTTCCGGAAGTATGAGCGGAAAGACGGTCTTCTCGAACAGGTGGCGGATAAATGGAATCTGGTGGACTGGCCGGAGAATTTAAGAGACGGGTATGACTTTGAACTGAGTCGTCCCGTAGTGGCTCCCGGATGTCATAATGTAATGAATGCTCTCTATATAGGGGCGGTCGGTATGCTCTCCGATATAGAGCAGATACTTGGTATCCCGTGCAGCTATGACCGGGAGCCGCTGAAAAGAGCCTTTATCGACACTTTCTTTTCGGAAGAGACGGGCCTTTTTACGGACAGCCCGGGCAGCAGGCACAGCGCGATTCATTCTAATATTTATCCTCTCTATTACGGGCTGTGCCCTGAAGGGACAGAAGACGGGATCGCGGATTTCCTTGTGGAGAAAGGGATGTGTTGTGGCGTTATGATCAGCTATTTCTATCTGAAAGCGCTGGCGCGTACCGGAAGATACAAAGATGTTTACCGCGCTGTCACCAACGAAAGCAAACATGGATGGGTTAATATGCTCCGGGAAGGAGCGACCGCATGCTGGGAGGCATGGGGAAAGGATCAGAAGTGGAATACCAGCCTGTGCCATCCATGGGCATGCGCGCCGGTTTCCGTGCTGATCGAGGACATTGCGGGATTTCGGCCGGACCCGTGTGAGAAAGAGGGATTCCGGTTTGAACCGCATATTCCGTCGGAGATGGGAGAAGTTGAAGTGCGTATCCCGTTCCGTGGGAGGCATTATATAGTAAAGAAAACTTCAGAAAGGGGAAAGACAGAAAATGATGAAACAAAACAGATTCTCGTTGGAAAATAAGGTGGCTCTGGTTACAGGGGCTGCCTATGGGATCGGATTTGCCATTGCGGAAGCGTACGCGGAGGAAGGGGCAAGGATTGCATTTAACTGCAGAAGCCGGGAACACATGGAAAAAGCTCTGAAAGCTTATGCAGAAAAAGGGATCGATGCGAAGGGGTATCTTTGTGATGTAACAGATGAAGAACAGGTCAGAGAGATGATCGCTGATATTACGGATAAGATGGGCAGTATTGATATCCTTGTCAATAATGCCGGGATCATAAAAAGAATCCCTATGATAGAAATGGATGTGGAAGAATTCAGAAAGGTTGTCGACACAGACCTGAACGCGGCGTTTATTGTTTCAAAGGCCGTGCTTCCGGGAATGATAGAAAGGCGACAGGGCAAGATCATTAATATCTGTTCTATGATGAGTGAACTGGGAAGAGAGACCGTCTCTGCATACGCGGCAGCCAAGGGCGGATTGAAAATGCTTACAAGGAACATTGCGTCAGAATATGGCAGCTGCAATATCCAGTGCAACGGTATCGGCCCCGGATATATCGCGACGCCTCAGACCGCTCCTCTGCGCGAGACTCAGCCGGACGGATCCAGACATCCGTTCGACAGGTTTATCATAAGCAAGACACCGGCGGCCCGCTGGGGAACAACAGAAGATCTGAAAGGTCCTGCCGTATTTCTTGCATCAGAGACGTCTGATTTTGTGAACGGGCAGATCCTGTATGTAGACGGCGGGATACTTGCTTATATCGGAAAGCAGCCGGAATAGACGGCAGAAAAAATTATGTGAGGTGAATTAATATTATGAAAATTGCATTGATCAATGAAAACAGTCAGGCAAATAAGAATAAAGAAATCGCAGCGGCACTGAAAAAAGTGGTGGAGCCTATGGGACATGAGGTGTATAACTACGGGATGTATTCCGCTGACGACGAGGCGCAGCTGACATATGTACAGGTTGGAATCATGGCGGCTGTCCTTTTAAACTCGCATGCGGCGGATTATGTGATCACGGGCTGCGGGACAGGCGAGGGAGCCATGCTTGCATGCAACTCTTTTCCGGGAGTGATCTGCGGCCATGTGGAAGACCCGCTTGACGCATATACATTTGCTCAGATCAATGACGGAAACGCTATCGCTATCCCGTTTGCAAAAGGATACGGATGGGGCGGCAATCTGAACCTTGAATATATTTTCGAAAAACTGTTCTGTGAAGAAAGCGGACAGGGATATCCGAGAGAGCGCGCTGTGCCTGAAAAGAGAAATAAGCAGATATTGGATCAGGTGAGGAAAGTCTCTTTCAAAGATTTGACAGAGATACTGGACGGACTTGATCCGGAACTGGTAAAAGGTGCGGTTCAGGGGAAAAACTTCGCTACATTGTTTTTCGCAAATTGCTGCGATGAAAAAATATCAAAATACATTCGAAAGATTCTCCGGTGAATTCCGCTCTGTAATATGCGCCGGAATTGCTGAGAAAAGAGTCATGACCGAATGCGAGGAAGATGACAGTTTATTTTTCCATCGCATTCGGATATATTTCTTCCATTTCTTCATCATCGAAATTTGTATCTATGATCTGTTCCCAGCCGCCTGTCGCCGCGGCTCCTCCGTCGCGTTCATCATATCTGATGAGCGCGGCCGCGGATATCAGCATATCTGCCGTCATGAATACGATCAGGATCCATGAGGCTATGTATCCTGCGAGTTTCGGAATCTTCTCGATCCATTTCGACAGATGGGGATAAAGCCCCTTGATCCAGACAACGGCGGCAAATCCCCAGAAGAAGCAGTAAAGGAGATTTACCCTGCCGCCCAGATTAAAAGGCATATTGCTGTAATCCCAGAATACCCGTCCGAAAACAAGTTCTGAAAGCACGCTGCACACATATTCATAAGCTCCGCCCAAAAAGAAACCGGTCAGAAATATATGCCGGTCCTGCCTGTCCCTGTCTTTGTAAAGGAGCACGGTGGCAAATACGATCGCAAATCCCCATACAACGCTGAAAGGTCCCCAGACAAGGCTGCTGCGGCTCATCCATTCACCCGATACAAGTCGGCAGTAGAGGGTTTCCGCCACATCTCCCAGAAATGCACTGATGAAAAAAAGCCAGAACAGTTTATAAAAACCGCATCCCTCCGCAAATTTTCCTTCCCTGTTTATTTTCTCCGCACGTTTCCGGATCGACGGGTAGGCTTTTTCCATACGCTTTTCTGCAAAAGAAATGGCCGAGCCGGCTGCCCTGTATAAAAAAGACATCTTATGCGGCACCGATTCCGTTTTTCTGCTGTGGAGAACAGTAGCGAGAGAGAGCGAAAGGTCAAGCAATATATAAATGATAAAAAACCAGACTACGATCAATCCGGGCAGATGCGGGATCAGGTTGTACAAAAACAGAAAGAACGTATTGCAATAGCACATGGCGGTAAATCCGAGAACGCCCCATAACAAGGTGTATTGAAGACAGATATACCCGTCGAAATTCCATTTCTTTTCCGAATAGTCCCACCATTTGCGGCGGTCCAGCCGCTCAAGGAATTTTCCGGTGATCCACTCCACAGCGGTTGCCTCAATGGCACACCCGATAAAGAGAAAAACAGGATTCCCGATCAGATCCGATAAAGTGACTGTCATGACAGAAGCGGCAATCCCATAGACCGGGCAGAAAGTGCCAGAAGTAAATCCTCTGTTTGTAAATTTTCTATTCTTGACCGTTCCGACCATTGCCTCTATAAACCAGCCGATAAAAGAGTAGATAAGGAACAGCCAGAGCAATTCCGTAAAGGTGACGGACATATATGTTTACCGCATGTTCTTAAAAAGATGCGGCTTCCTCCTCCCTGCGAAAAGAACTTTTTTTGCTGCATGTAAAATGATAGCATATTTCATATTACCCGGCAACCGATTCAAACGCGATTGTTACGAATTGTTACGAAATATTTCGGATGCGGTTGACAAATCGGCGGATAATCCTATAATAACAATTGAATCAAATTAAACCTAACATAATAAAAATGTAAACATGGATGTTTACGGCTTTTCGGTTATCGGACATGTCTGTTATAGTACAGGAGGCGTTTATTGATGAAAACAGCAGTCAGATATTTCTCAAGAGGCGGGAATACAATGAAACTTGCAGTCGCGATCGCGGAAGAACTTGGCGTGGACGCCCTGACAACTTCTGAACCGCTTACAGAAGACACAGATATTTTGTTCCTCGGCAGTGCGGCATATGGTTTTGATGTGGATGAAGAAGTTAAAAAATTTATAGACGGGATCAATGTCCGGGTGGGAAAGATTGTTAATTTCAGTACTACCGCAGTTGTCAGGTCTACGCATAAATATGTTGAAAAACTGCTGATGAAAAAGCTGATCCCTTTCGCAAAAGAGGAATTCGCATGTAAAGGGGCTTTTGCGATGCTCCACAGAGGGAAACCGGATACCGATGACTGTAAGAGGGCGGCGCAGTTTGCAAGGAAGACTGTTATGGAATACAAGCCGGACAGTCAACCGGTTTCCTGACGATATAAATGCGTGACATGATGTTTCATGTCCGGGAATTGCTTTATAAAATGATTTCTGTATTTGCAAAAAAGAATAGGAGAAATGCTCAATGGCTTCTGTAAAGATTGACGAAAAGAAATGTATCGGCTGCGGTCTGTGTGCGTCAGACTGCCCGAACGCCTGTATACATTTAGAAAACAATAAGGCATATACAGATGGTACAGGGTGTATAGAATGCGGGCATTGTTTTGCCATCTGTCCCCGGTATGCGATCCGGATGACCGGATATGACTGTGCGGATGAGCCGGCAGTTCCCATGGACAGGATCAACAGCGACGTATTTCTGAAGGCTGTTAAGAGCAGAAGATCCATCCGGCATTTTACCGGGAAGCCGGTAGAAGAGGAAAAGCTGGAAAAAATACTTGAAGCGGGGCAGTACAGTCCTACAGGCGCAAACGCGCAGAATGTCGCGTTCACGATACTGGGAAACAGGCGGGATGAAGCGGAACGGATATGTGTAAAAATGTTCCGCAGGGCAAAGAAAACAGGCTCTCCATTTGTAAAATTTCTAAAGAAAGTCGAAATTCCGGATGACTTCTTCTTCAAAGGAGCGCCGCTGGTGATCGTCGTGTCGTGTAAAAGCAGCATAAATGCGGGACTGGCAAGCGCTTACATGGAACTGATGGCAAACAGCCTCGGGCTTGGCGTGCTTTACAGCGGCTTTTTTGTCATCTGCACGAAATTAAGCAGGAAACTCAAAAAGCTGCTGCAGCTCCCGAAAGGCCATGAGGTCGTATCCTGTATGGTGATCGGATACACGGATATAAAATATCAACGGATTGTTCCAAGGAAACCTGTGCATCTAAAAACATTATAGTGGAAATGACAATGAAGTTCTCAGATGGAAACAAGTGTGCGGAGTATATCGGGGAAGGCGTAATCTCGAAGAATACATCAGAGATAAAGCAGCATACAGACATATACTCTGTGAGCTGCTTTAAATCATTTACGGAATATTCAGTTTAACCCATCAGAAGGATTCAGTCTATTCCAATACCAAGAGCATCTTCCACCGGTACAGATATCACAAAACCATGTGCTTCTGTATGGAGTCCGCAGGAGGAGCCGATACTTTTCATGATGGAAGACTTTTTCTCTTTAGGAACAACGATCATAACAAATTCCTGCTCATCCTGTAGGGATACGCCCAGGAAATGAGCCATTGCCTCGGTTCCGCATCGTCTGCCGCGGATTACAGAACCCCCTTTTGCACCGGCACTTGCTGCCGCATCAATCACATTTGCGCTATAACCGTTTTTAACCGAGACCAGTATCATGGAATATAAAGATTCTTCTTTCATTTTTGTCTTCTCCTTTTCTAACGTGTTTTTCATATCTTCCGTCAATTCTACGTCCAAAAGAGTAAGCAGCCTTTCCTGCATTCCCGTGACAGGCACGGTGACGGCAACTCCCTTTCCTCTTTTATGCATACGAAATGTTTCCGTCAGTTTTTCGAAAGTGCGTTTGACGATACTTTTTGGCATTATAGTTACTGTAACCAGTCTGGTCCGGCCCTCCAGCCCGCAGATATCCAACAGTTCTGTTCGTGCGGTTCCACGGCAGTGGAACTGGTAATAGATTGGCAGATGCATTTCCGAGAAAACGCGATCTACTTTTGATTCTGTTCCGGCGTCAGTAATAACAAATAATAGCTTTTGAGAAAGCAAGCTTAGATTCATGCGTCTATTCCTCCAGTTCTATGAATTCATCTTCTGTAATTTGAGGTTTATTTTGGACTTCCTTTACTTTGCGTTGGTAGATAACGCCCATGATCTGGATCGCAATGAGGGGGGCAAGCGCAACAAGGGCCACGACCCCGAACGCATCTGTGACAACATTTCCCCCAATTGCTGTACATGCGCCCATAGTAAGTGGCAGAAGGAAAGTGGACGTCATAGGTCCGCTCGCCACACCGCCGGAATCAAAGGCAATACCAACAAATACTGGCTGCACATTATAACTGAGAACCAGCGCAAGAAGATAACCGGGAATCAATATATACCAGATCGGTATTCCTGTCAGAACCCTGACCATTGCCAGTCCAACCGCACAGGCAACGCCCGAGGACAGACATAGGTTCATTTTGTTCCGGGAAATCATTCCGCCTGTGATCTCTTCTACCTGACAGTTCAATATCTGGACGGCAGGTTCGGCTTTTACTATATAGCAGCCGATGATCACGCCGATCGGAATGAGAAGCCACGAATAAGATCCGGAAGCTATTTCTTCTCCGAGAAGACTTCCGACAGGCGCAAAACCGACATTCACACCTGTCAGAAAGAGGATCAGTCCGATAATTGTGTATATAAATCCCACGCTCATTTTTAAAATATGCCGGCGCCGGTAATTTTTAGTGAATATCTGGAAAAGGATAAACACTGCGATAAGCGGCAGGATGCCGGTCATGACTTCGCTTATATATTCCGGTATGGCTTCTGAAAATTGCCGGACAACATCCTGAGTTGTTGAGAGATCAGGTATTGACACAGGCGTGTAAACTGCGTCCGTAGGATGGTAAAATATACCTAAAAGGAGAACCATCAAAATCGGACCGATACTGCTAAGAGCGATCAAGCCGAAGCTGTCCGCCGCGCTGTCCTTATCACCTCTCGCTGCCGAGAGGCCGACGCCAAGCGCCATAATGAAAGGGACCGTCATAGGGCCTGTTGTCACACCGCCGGAGTCAAAGGCGACAGCGAGAAATTCAGATGGCGCCGCCAGAGCAACAAAAAACAGACCAATATACAGAATAGTAAGCATTTTGGAAAGCGGAATCTTAAACAGTATCCTTAAAACGGCAACAACAAGGAAAATGCCAACGCCCGCCGCTACAGTCAGAATCAGAACATTGTTCGGGATTGATGCCACCTGATTCGCAAGAACCTGTAAATCAGGTTCGGAAATAGTGATAAGAACACCCATAATAAAACATCCGGCCACAAGAAGTAAAATATTTCTTTTTTTCATTAACCGGCCGCCGATTCCTTCACCAAGCGGCGTCATAGACATCTCTGCGCCCATCTGAAAAAGACTCATCCCAATGATTACAAGGAAAGCACCCGCCAGAAACAGAGCTACGGCTCCGAGATCCAGTGGGAAGAGAACGATGCTCAGTATCAGTACAATTGCGGTGATCGGCAGTACGCTTTGAAGTGATTCTTTGATTTTCTCTTTTAATTTATCCAATGTTGTATTTGGCACCTCCGTTTTATGCTTATCATATTTGTATTGAAGTTTTTTGGGGACTCGCTTTGTTATTACAGGCTTTGTTCGAAGACAGCGAAAATCGACTCGCAAATTGTGCCCATCTCTTCAGGTGTCTGCTTCATGCCGCCAAGAAACCACTCGGTTAAAACGCTGAGAAACGCCCCCTCGCCGGCTATATTCCTGTAATACTCCTGTTCGTTAGAAGAGGGGGTGATCAATTCCGTTACTGCGCCGCGGCTGAGCATAAGGTTTGCTTTCAGATAGGAGTGGAAGAACGTACTGTTTTCCTGAATTTTCCGGAAGAAATTTTGAAACCATTGTTCACGATGAGTACGGAAACATTCGCTTTTTACAGATGTTGCGAGCTCCTCCAGCAGACATTGACAAATATCCTCCACCAAAGCCTCTTTTGATGCATAATTACGATAAAATGCTACGCGGGACACTCCTGCATGTCTTGCGATGTCGGTAATTGTAACTTTGTCAAAATCCTTATGTTCCATAAGCTTAAACATGGCAGTCCTCAGACATTCTTTCGTGATCCTGTTGGATTCTTCATTAGGCAGCCGTAAAATTTCTCTGTTTTCCAATTCGGTCTTCATTCTTTCCACTCCAAACTTGATGTTACAAAATATGTCTGACTTGTATAGCCAGATAATCTGTATTCCTGACGTAGTATAGACAATATGTTACACTTGTAATGTCGAAACAAGTGTAACATAAAAGGCAGATACATGTCAACCGGATGTCATTTGCCGTTGTGTTTGAAGTCTTTTCTGATCCGTGATCCGGACAGATAGACCACATACAAAAGAAGCGCCGCAAACACGACCAAAATACTTCCTCTTACAACATCCCCGGCATGGCCGCCCAGAGTTCCGTTTTCAATAATATATTGGCTGAGATCGACAGCGCATCCGTCATCAAGAAGACGGGTGATCCCTGATCCGTCTTCATATTTAATAAACAGGTTCCAATCTCCAAGCATCTGCTGGCGGCCGATCCGGACGATCGTTCCGTCTATTTCAATACCTCCTTCTTCAGCCAGTATTTCCACCGTTTCCCTGTTGCTGTCATCGACATACACGTATATCTTGTTTGCGAATGACATGCCGGCATATTCAGCTAACAGTATAAATAATGCAAATATCAACAGTATGAGTATTATTGCCTTAATGATGAATGATTTTCTTTTCATGCTGATCCTCAGTTATAATAATTTGTGATATAAAAAAGAAAGCTGCCAATACGATAACAAAAGCACCGGATAAACGCGATCCGGTGCCGGAACTGATAGGCTCAGCCTTCAATAAAAATTGTTTTCTTTTTCTCGACAGTCTGTATATCTTTCTTAGGAATACACAGCTTCAGGATACCATCCTCAAATCTGGCCTTTATATCCTCCTGTGTCACGTCATCACCGATATAGAAGCTCCTCTGTGCCTTTCCCATAAAGCGTTCCCTGCGGATATACCTTCCGTTACCGTCCGTCCGGTCATTGTCCGTGGTCTTGGCTGCGGAGACGGTAAGATAACCGTTCTCAAGTTCAACATTGATATCTTCTTTCTTGAATCCCGGCAGATCCATATCGATTTCATAACTGTTATCGTTTTCTTTTACATCTGTTCGCATCATCCTGTCCGGGGCAGGTCCGTGCGGCGGGCGTCCGGGTCTGCGGGGCGGAAAATCCATCCAGTCGTCATCAAATAAATTTTCTCCAAAAATACTCGGCATCAACATACGTCATTACTCCTTTCAACTTTCAACAGTTTGCTTCAACATTTATGAGCCGCTTACGCGGCCTTATCAGCATCCTTTTCCAAGATGTTGGTTTTAAAGTTGGGATCCCGTGATACTTCCGTCAGATCCTTTTTTCTTACAATTGAAATCATAGCACAGAATTGTTAGCAGTGTAAAGAGGTGAGTGCTAATTTTATTCTTTTTTTAGATTCTTAAGATTTATTATTCTATTCAGAGGTTTCCGGGAAGCTGATGTTGATATTTATTAAATAATGACATATAATACATTTTGCCAAATCAACTGCAGCTTTGCAGACGGCATTGCTTCTCAAAAAAAGTAAAAAAGAGGAGGAAATTTAAGTGGACAACAGTCATTTTTCCGGTATGATCAACGGTTTTCATCAGGGAATCTTCGGAGCGCTCAACGAGAAAAAGGAAGAGCTTTTGAAAGAGGGGCGTAAAGTCTATAATCTGTCCGTGGGCACACCGGATTTTAAGCCTGCGGATCATGTGATGAAGGCGATGCGGGAAGCATGTGCAAAATCGGAGAATTATAAATATTCGCTTGCGGATCTCCCGGAACTTTTAGAAGCGGTACAGTATCGTTATAAAAAGCGTTTCGGGGTGGAACTCGGCACAGACGAGATAATGTCTGTCTATGGTTCTCAGGAGGCGATGGCGCACATCGGAATGATATTCTGTGATCCCGGGGATGTGATCCTGGTGCCGAATCCGGGTTATCCTATGTTTGAGATGAGCGGGATCATGGCAGGGGCTGACGTGCGGTACTATACGATCGAAGAAAAGAACGGATATCTGCCGGATCTTGACAGTATTCCGGAGAAAACACTGAGCAAAACGAAATATATGATCGTTTCTTATCCGCTGAATCCGGTCTGTGTATGCGCTCCTGATGAATTTTACGAGAGACTGATCGCTTTTGCGAAGAAAAATGATATTGTCATCCTGCATGACAATGCGTATTCGGATATTACATATACAGAGAAACCCGGAAAATCATTTCTTTCGTACAAGGGCGCAAAGGATGTGGGAGCAGAGTTTTATTCGCTGTCCAAGTCCTATAATCTGACCGGGGCAAGGATTTCTTTCGTGGTGGGAAATAAAGATATTATCAGCAGGTTCCGCCTGTTGAGATCCCAGATCGATTACGGTATTTTTTATCCGATCCAGTATGCGGCAATTGCGGCCCTTACGGGTCCGGATGATTTTATCGAAGAACAGCGAAGAGAATATGGAAGACGGAATCGCGCTCTCTGCGGCGGGCTGCGGCGTATTGGCTGGAACGTGCCGGATAGCCGGGGAACCATGTTCGTGTGGGCAAAAATTCCGGAAGGATATGATTCCTCCGCAGATTTCTGCATGAAGCTGATGGAGAGGACCGGAGTGATCGTAACGCCCGGGAGCGCGTTCGGTTCCGGAGGAGAGGGATATGTCAGAATGGCTCTTGTGGCGGACGTGGAAATGATCGAAGAGATCCTCTGTGTGCTGGATGAGTCGGGGATTTTTCGCTCCTGAAAGCATGAAAGGAGAAATTTGATGAAGAAAATAGCAAGATTTGAAAAAGTAAGCTTCGAACAGTTTCTGGAAGGCTGGGGGGACACTCTTGCCATTGCCGACAGCAACAGGATCCGGGAGATCTATGACGGGCTCCGTCTGCCGAGACGCGCTACCGCGGGAAGCGCCGGGTATGATTTCTTCGCACCGGCAGACATTACGCTCAGACCGGGTGAAACGATAAAGATCCCTACAGGTGTCCGCGTCCGGATGGAGCCGGAGTGGGTGCTCAAATGTTATCCGCGCAGCGGACTCGGCTTCAAATACAGACTGCAGCTTAACAACACAGTTGGAATCATTGACAGTGATTATTATTACTCTGATAATGAAGGACATATTTTCGCCAAGATCACGAATGACAGTAATGAAGGGAAAACTGTTGAACTGAAAGCCGGTGAGGGATTTATGCAGGGGATCTTCGTGGAATACGGCATCACTCTTGATGATGATGCCACTGAGATCAGAAACGGCGGATTTGGCAGCACGACGAAATAACGAGGCAGCCTGATCGGTGTGTTCTGCGTCAGCGCTCTAAAATGAGGAAAATTTTCGCATATTTCGGAATTATCAGGGCAAGCTAACCATAGATACCGCTGCCGCCGGGAGACCGCAGGGCGGACTGAAAGGGGAAGACATCTATGGTAGAAAAGATCAACAGAAAGATCAGCGCTTCGTTTGAGGAAAATATCAGATATATGAATGAAATACTGCCGGTAACAGAGAGCTTTGATATGATCCGGCGGGATATCATCATAGGAGGAAAGTCGTCCGTGTTCTATTATATTGACGGATTTATTAAAGATGAAGTCATGTTAAAGATCATGGACTCTTTTTTATCCGTGACAGATGAAGACATGCCGGAGGATGCGGAAGGGTTCATACAGAAGCATGTGCCTTATGTGGAGGTTGACATAACGGATGAATTTGATGAGATCATACGCAATGTGCTGTCAGGTCCGGCGTGCCTTTTCATAGACGGATACAGGGAATGTATTATTCTTGACTGCCGTACTTATCCGGCACGCAGCGTAGATGAACCTGACAAGGATAAATCTCTGAGAGGTTCCAGAGACGGCTTCGTGGAGACTATTGTTTTTAATACGGCTCTGATGCGGAGAAGGATACGCGATCCGCATCTTATTATGGAAATGACGGAAGCGGGACAGGCTTCCAGAACGGACATCGCGATCTGCTATATGAGTGATCGTGTGGACAAGGAACTTCTGAATAACCTTAAAATAAGGATTGAAAACCTTCAGCTCGACGACCTCCGGATGAATCAGCAGAGCCTTGCGGAAGCGCTCTTTAAGAGAAAGTGGTTCAATCCCTTCCCGAAATTCAAATACACAGAACGGCCGGACACGGCAGCCGCCTGTCTCCTGGAGGGGAAAGTAGTCATTCTGGTGGACAATTCCCCTTCTGCGATGATCCTGCCCACCTCTGTACTGGATATGATCGAAGAAGCAAACGATTACTATTTCCCGACAGTAACAGCAGTCTATCTGAAGACGGCAAGGACGATCATCACGATAGCTACAGTTTTCTTTACTCCGCTTTATCTGCTTTTTATGCAGAATCCGGAATGGCTGCCGGATGTGTTCGATTTTGTTGAAGTGCGGGATACGGTAAACATTCCTCTGATCTTCCAATTTCTGCTTCTGGAAATATCTATCGACGGACTGAGGCTTGCGGCTATGAATACGCCGACTATGCTCAGCACGCCTCTCAGTGTGATCGCCGGTATTGTGATGGGAGAGTTCTCTGTAGAGTCCGGCTGGTTCAACAGCGAAGTCATGCTCTACATGGCATTTGTCGCGGTGGCTAATTACACACAGCCCAACTTTGAGCTTGGGTATGCGCTGAAATTTATGCGGCTTATGCTCCTTGTGCTGACGGCGTTGTTTAACCTGTACGGATTTATCGCGGGATGCATACTGGTACTTGGATTCCTTGCATTCAATAAGACATTGTCCGGAAGAAATTATCTCAACGTAAAATTAAATTAGTGATATTAAGGTTATAGGAGCAACAGTCCGGAGCCGGTGGGCCGATCATCGGGGAACGGACTGTTATTTAACATTTTTCCGAAAATGTTAAAATATTTTGATAAACCGTATGAAAGATGGTATGATAGATAGAGTGAGAACGTTCTGTGCGGAACTGTACAGAATGAGAGACCAGTTATATTAGGAGGATACCAAGATGAAAGATTATGTGATCACAGTAAACAGTACGGTAGATTTGCCGAAAGAATGGCTTGAAGAGAGACATGTTCCGGTAATCCCGCTGAAATATACGATCGACGGCGAGACGTATACAGATATGGAAGGATTGTCGGCCAAAGAGTTCTTTGACAAGCTCAGAGAAGGAAAGATGTCCACTACCTCTCAGGTAAATCCTGAGGAAGCGGCAGATATACTGGAACCGTTTCTGAAGACGGGAAAAGACATTCTGCATCTCGGATTTTCCTCCGGACTGAGCGGCACACTGAACAGCATGAAGATCGCGGGAGAAATGCTGCAGGAAAAATATCCGGATTCTAAGGTCATTGTGATCGATACGATGTGCGCGTGTCTCGGAGAAGCACTCCTGCTTTATAAAGCGCTTCAGCAGAAAGAAAAGGGTATGGATATAGAGGAACTGGCACGGTGGGTCGAGGAAAATAAGCTCCATATCTGCCACAACGTTACAGTGGACGACCTGCATCATCTCCAAAGGGGAGGCCGCATTTCCAGGACAACAGCCGTGCTCGGCACACTTGTACAGATCAAGCCCATCATACATATGGATGACAACGGAAAGCTTCAGGTGATCGGAAAAGAGAGAGGACGTAAAAAATCGCTCAACAAGATCGTTGATATGGCGGCAGAACAGTCTGAAGGATGGGAGAATGATATCATCATGGTCACTCACGGCGACTGCATCAACGATGCGGAATATGTGGCAAAACTTGTGCGTGAAAAGATGGGGATCGACAATATCCTGATCAACAATATCGGAACCGTGATCGGAAGCCATACAGGACCGGGAGTAGTAGCGGTATTCTGTATGGGAAATAAGAGATAAATAAAAAGTGTGCGTCCGGCTAAACTTTTTATTATCGAGGGAGGACTGGCGCCCTCCGGGTCTGCAGTATCTGTACTGTGATATCCCATGTGCGGGAAATAAATACAGATTCTACTCAGCCAGCCTCTCCCACATCTCATACAGCTCTTCGAGTCTTTTCTCATTTGCCGAGTGTTCTTCCGCGAGTTCCTGACATTTGACGGAATCAGAGTAGACCTCTTCGAGTGTCATTTCATGATCGATCTGTGCGTTCCGGTCTTCCAGACGGCTGATCTCATCCTCGGTTTTTTTAAGATCATTTTTGCGCTTGCGCTCTTTTGCCTGCTGTTCTTTCTGTTCCTGCCAGCTTAATTTGGAGCCGGGGGAAGCGGCGGTGCCGGAGTCAGGTGAAGACGCGGAAGAAGCAGAAGCGCTCCCGCCGGCGGCTGAAGAAACGGGCGCACTGCCTGATGTGCAGGCGCGGGTAAGTTCTTCTTTTTTCTCCAGATAGTAATCATAGTTCCCGATATAGTTTACAAACGTCTGATTGACCAGTTCAAGTATCCTCGAGGCCGTACTGTTAATAAAATATCTGTCATGTGATACATAGAGGACAGTTCCGCCGTAATTGTTGAGGGCTTCCTCCAGTATCTCTTTCGATGCAATATCCAGATGGTTGGTAGGCTCGTCGAGGATCAGGAAATTTGCCTCGGAAAGCATGAGTTTAGCCAGAGATACACGTCCCTTTTCACCGCCGCTTAAGGAGCGGATCTCCTTGAACACATCATCTCCGGTAAACTGGAATGCCGCCAGTGTGTTCCGGATCTGCGTATTGTTCAAGGCGGGATAGGCGTCGGATATCTCCTCGAATATTGTTTTCTCATCGTGAAGCACATGGTGCTCCTGATCGTAATAACCGATCTGCACCTTTGCCCCAAGTGTAAATGATCCGGCATCTGCAGCCCGGATCTGATTTAATATTTTCAACAGTGTAGTCTTGCCGGTGCCGTTATCTCCGATTACCGCGACATGTTCCCCGCGTTTGATCTCGAAACTGACATCCTGAAAAAGCACCTGTCCGTCAAATTGTTTGGACAGGTGTTCAACCGACAGAACATCATTGCCGCTGACACAGGACGGTTCAAGTGTGAAATGCATTTCGGTATTGACTTCTTCCGGCTTTTCCAGCGGCCTGATCTTCTCCAGCATCTTTTCACGGCTTTCCGCTCGGCGGATGGATTTCTCTCTGTTAAAAGATTTCAGTTTGTCGATCACTGCCTGCTGGTGTCTGATTTCTCTCTGCCGGTTGTAATACTCCTTGAGGCGGGCGTCACGGAGCTGCTGTTTCTTTTCGGAATAGGTTTTATAATTCCCCATATACATCCGGATTTCGCCGTTTTCGATTTCCACGACCTTGGTTACGACACGGTTCAGGAAATAGCGGTCGTGGGATACGATAAAAACAGCTCCGGGATAATTGTTCAGATAAGTTTCCAGCCACGAGATGGAATTCAGGTCCAGATGGTTGGTCGGCTCGTCCAGGAGCAGGATATCCGGAGTGGTGAGCAGCAGCTTGCCGAGAGCCACACGCGTTTTCTGACCGCCGGAAAGAGCGGACGTTTTTTTGCCGAATTCGTCTTCGGTAAAGCCAAGACCTTTCAGCACGCCGGCGATCTCGCTCTCACAGGCATATCCGTTGCGGGCTTCGAATTCGGACTGCAGACGGTTGTATGTATCAAGCCGGTTTTCCAGTGCCTCTCCGGAGAGCGATTTCATCTCCAGTTCAATTGAGCGGATCCGCTGTTCCATCTCTATAATATCCGCTTTGGCGGACCGTACCTCTTCATAGATCGTTCCGTCCGGTATGAGATTCTGGTGCTGGGCGAGATAGCCGACGGTTTTTCCCCTGGCAAGAATGATATCTCCGCCGTCGGGCAGCTCCTCATCCATTATCATTTTTAATAGAGTTGATTTACCGGCTCCGTTAATGCCGACAAGAGCGGCCTTTTCCTTTTCTTCGATATGAAAAGACCCTTCGCGGACGATCACCCGGTCGCCGAAAGATTTTTTGATATTGTGACATGCGAGTATCATAACGGTACTCCTCCTCTCAGTTATCCATTATAACTGAAACAGGCAAAAAATAAAGTAAAAATTGACATGAGTTTAACTATTCTATATAATAAAACGGAATATAATATGGAGCGCATAAAAGAGCAAATCCATCCGCAGCAGACTGAAAATGTGACAGGAGGATTGCCATGCGATGGAAGGTGGTAAGTTTGGAACATAGAAAAATATCCCGTGCGGTAATCTCCCGTCTGCCGAGGTATCACAGGTATCTTGGCGATCTTCTGGAGGAAGGCGTGGAAAGGATATCCTCCAATGATCTCAGCAAGAAAATGCAGGTGACTGCATCGCAGATCCGTCAGGATCTGAATAATTTCGGGGGATTCGGTCAGCAGGGATACGGATATAATGTAAAATATCTTTATACTGAGATCGGAAAAATATTAGGGCTGGATAAAACACATAATTTTATTATCATAGGAGCGGGAAATCTCGGACAGGCACTCGCAAACTACGCGTCTTTCGAGAAAAGCGGGTTTATCCTGAAGAGCCTTTTTGATGTGAATCCCAGATTGGAGGGGATGTCGATACGCGGCGTGCAGGTCCGCATGATGGACGAGCTGGTCGATTTCCTCGCCGACAATGAGATCGAGATCGCGGCGCTTACGATACCGAAATCGAAAGCCGTTGAGGTGGCGGACATTCTTGTATCGAACGGGATCAAAGCGATCTGGAATTTCGCGCATACGGATCTGACGCTGCCGAAAGATGTGGTTGTAGAAAGCGTACACCTTTCAGACAGCCTGATGCAGTTGTCCTATAATATCAGCCGCCGTAAAGAATCGTGTAAAAAATAGGAAACAGACGGATTACCCCGCAGCAAGCTGCGGGGTATATTATGAGAATATATCAGTAATAAAGGACGGTGAACAGATATGAGATATCTTCCGAACGGAACACAGATGAGCTCCGCGGATAAATTTACAATAGAGGAGACGGGAATTCCGTCTCTTGTCCTTATGGAGCGCGCCGCATTAAAGACTGTAGAGATGATGCATGCGAACGGGATCGATACGTCACGTCCCATGGTTGTATGCGGCAGCGGCAACAATGGAGGAGACGGGTTCGCCATAGCCAGACTTCTGTCGGAAGAGGGAGCGGAAGCGCAGATCCTGTTTGCCGGGAAAGAATCCTCGCTGAGCAGAGAGTGCGGCGTCCAGAAGAAAATCGCAGAGAACCTCGGGATCAGCATCATCACTGAAATACCCGACCGGGAATATACTGTTATAATAGACGCTGTATTCGGCGTGGGATTGAGCCGTGAGATCAGCGGGAAATATAAAGATATAATCTCATGGATGAATGAACGGAAATGTCAGAAAGTTGCGGTCGATATCCCTTCCGGCGTAAGTTCCGCAACAGGAAAAATACTGGGAACTGCATTTTATGCGGATCTCACAGTCGCGATGGCATGCGTGAAAGTCGGATGCGAGATGTATCCGGGAAAATACTGTTCGGGAAAAACCGTGGCGGTTCCGATCGGCATTGATCCGAAATTCTTTTCTGCTGATGAAGCGGTGTGCGTCACATACGACTGCTGTGATATCCCGGAACTGCTGCCGGCGAGAAAGCCTGATTCTCATAAAGGAAGCTATGGGAAAGTCCTTATGATCACGGGAAGCAGAGGGATGGCGGGGGCGGCTTATCTTTCCGCAAAGGCCGCGTATGCGGTCGGAGCGGGACTGGTGCAGATCTGCACGGCGGAGGAAAACAGGACTGTCTTACAGCAGCTTCTGCCGGAGGCGGTCATCTCCTGTTATCATGATTTTGACCGGGAGAAATTTTCAGGCCTTTTGGATCGGGCGGATGTCGTATGTATCGGCTGCGGACTTGGTACAGGGGAGACTTCAAGCCGGATTCTGGAAGAAACCCTGAGCAGAGTGACGGTTCCGTGCATTATCGACGCTGACGGCCTGAATCTGCTGAGCGGGAATATGGATCTGCTTGAAAAGATGGAGACTCCGGTCATACTTACACCGCATATGAGGGAAATGTCCCGTCTGACCGGATACCCTGTCAGTGAGATTTCAGACAGACGGTTGGAGATCATCAGTGAATTCACGGAGAAATATCCGGCAGTGTGCGCGTTAAAAGACAGCAGGACAGTTGTAAAGGAAAGGGGAAAACATCCGTTCTTTAATCTTGCCGGCAACAGCGCCATGGCAAAAGCAGGGGCAGGGGATGTTCTCGCGGGAGTCATTACAGGCCTGTCGGCCCAGGGAATGCCGGCCTATGAGAGCGCCGCGCTCGGCGTATTTCTCCATGCGTGCGGAGGAGACAGGGCAAAAGAAGAAAAAGGAAGTTACAGTGTCCTTGCCCGGGATCTCATCGCGGGAATCGGAAAATGCATGGATGAAAAATAATATAGGAGATGTACAGAAAATGAAACAGCATAATCGTGTGTATGCCGAGATCGATCTCGACGCTATCGCGTATAACATGGAACAGATGCGGCACAGGCTCGGCGGAGATGCAGAGCTGATCGCCGTAGTAAAGACAGACGGGTACGGACACGGCGCCGTACCGATCGCGGAGATGTTTGAGGAATTCCCCTATGTGTGGGGATATGCGGTGGCATGTCTGGAGGAAGCGGCGGATCTTCGCGAACATGGTATAGAGAAGTCGATACTCGTTCTCGGGTGCGTATTTCCGGATCAGTATGAAGATATGCTCCGCTATGACATCCGTCCGGCTGTATACACGGAAGAGATGGCAGAGGACATATCCGGTACGGCAGTCAGGATGGGAGAGGCTGCCCGGCTTCACATTAAGATAGATACCGGAATGGGAAGGATCGGTTTCCCTGTGTGTGAGGAGACCGCAGATATCATAGAGCGGATCAGTCATCTTCCGAACGTTGAGTTAGAGGGAATGTTCACCCACTTCGCAAAAGCGGATGAAGAGGATAAGACTTATACAATAACGCAGCATGAACGCTTTATGTGGATGAAAGACCGGGTTGAGAAGAAGGGAGTTTCGATCCGCTATTTTGACTGCGACAACAGCGCCGGGATCATAGACTTTCCGGATATGAGACACGATCTTGCGAGAGCGGGAATATCAGTCTACGGAATGTATCCCTCAGATGAAGTGAACAAAGAAGCGGTAGATTTAAAACCTGCGCTGAGCCTGATCAGCCATGTGACGTATGTCAAAGATGTGGAAGCCGGGACCCCGATCAGCTATGGCGGGACGTTTACCGCGCCGGAGAAAATGCGGGTCGCGACCATACCGGTCGGATACGGCGACGGTTATCCGAGATCGCTTTCCAACAAGGGGTATGTGCTCATCCACGGAAAGCGGGCAAAGATTCTGGGTCGGATCTGCATGGATCAGTTTATGGTCGATGTGACAGATATCCCGGAGACGAAGTTCATGGACCGGGTTACACTGGTGGGGGCAGACAACGGCAGCCGGATCACAGTAGAAGACCTTGCCGGACTGAGCGGAAGATTTAATTATGAATTCGTCTGCTGTCTCGGGAAAAGGATTCCCAGAGTCTACAGGCGCCGCGGAAAGATCATCCGATGACAAAGGCACGGCAATAGAATCTGCAATACCGCGGATCATTGAATACATCCGATGAATAAGGGAATACTGAAGTATGCGATGTGCATTTTAGTAATTGAATCGGAGTGTGAAAGAATTGATGATCAGAAGAGGAGATATCTATTACGCCGACTTAAGTCCGGTAGTGGGATCAGAGCAGGGCGGCACCCGTCCGGTCCTGATAATACAGAATAATGTGGGAAATAAGCACAGCCCTACGGTTATCTGCGCGGCAATAACTTCGAAAATGAATAAGGCGAAACTGCCGACTCATATCGAGATAAGTACAAGAGATTATAAGATCGTAAAAAATTCCGTGATCCTGCTCGAACAGATCCGGACGATCGATAAGCAGAGACTCAAGGAATATGTCTGCCACATTGACGGGACTATGATGCATAAAATAGACCGCGCCATCAAGGTCAGCCTGGAACTCACTACATAGTACGGTTCAAGCAGACTTCTTTACAGAATACGAAAAGAATGATAGAATTGTAAAGCGTAATATGCGCGGCAGTACAGATACGCAACTTATATACAAGCAGGAAAAGAGGAATATTTATGTCAGGACATTCAAAATTTGCCAATATTAAGCATAAGAAAGAGAAAAACGATGCTGCCAAGGGGAAGATCTTTACGAAGATCGGACGTGAACTGGCTGTGGCGGTCAAGGAGGGCGGCGGCCCGGATCCGGCCAATAACAGCAGACTGCGTGATGTGATCGCAAAGGCAAAATCAAATAACATGCCGAACGACACAATCGAGAGAAATATCAAGAAAGCAGCAGGCGAAGGATCCGGCGACAACTTCGAGCACATTACATATGAGGGGTACGGTCCGAACGGAACCGCGATCATCGTAAAGACACTGACGGATAATAAGAACAGGACCGCCTCCAATGTAAGGAACGCTTTTACAAAAGGAAGCGGAAATGTGGGCACACCGGGATGCGTCTCTTTTATGTTTGATGAGAAGGGACAGATCTTCGTCGCGAAAGAAGACTGCGATATGGATGCGGATGAGCTGATGATGCTCGCGTTGGATGCGGGCGCCGAGGATTTTACGGAGGATGAAGAGAGCTATGAGATCCTCACCACTCCGGAGACATTCAGCGATGTGCGTCTGAAATTGGAAGATGAAGGCATAAAAATGGCGCAGGCCGAAGTGACGATGATCCCCCAGACATATGTGGAACTCACATCAGAGGAAGATATCAAGAACATTCAGAAGACGCTGGACCTTCTCGAAGAGGACGACGACGTACAGGATGTATACCATAACTGGAATGAATAGAGGAATCACTATGGATACGGACAGACTGCTGGAGAAACTCAGGGAGTTATATACTGTGACAATGTCTTATGAATTCCACAAATCCAGCTATGTGAAACATATGGATTTTCTCAGATCAGAGTATGCGGATCTGCTGCAGGAGACAGCGGACGTCTGTGACAGAACAGATGACGGTGCGGAACGCGTTGCCGCATGTATTCCGGAATATGTCTCCGGCGAACTGGAGAAGCTCTGCTCAAAGAGAAAGAGGGACTTGAGCGTCCTTGATCATAAGATGAATATGGTGGCATATTTTGTCCCGCTGATGGGAGAAATCCCGTCTCTGCAGGCAAAACAGCTTACAGAACGTATGGTGGCGCGATGGAATGAAAAGATGCCGGAGTATAAGATCGGCCATTCGACGTATGAAAGTATCAGGAACGGATTTAAGAAAGGGATATTCTGCTATATCACAACGGCGGTGTGCCGCAGCATGGACAAGCCGGATGACTGCTATGAACTGAACACGCTGAGGACTTACCGTGACGGTTATCTGTCCGAAACAGAAGAAGGGCGCCGTATTATAGAGGAGTACTATAATATCGCGCCGACAATCGTAAAACGCATCGACAGGCAGGAGAATGCGGACGAGGTTTATCACGGGATATGGGAGAACTATCTGAAGCCCTGTATCCGTCTGATAGAAGAAAATAAGAAAGAAGACTGCAAAGAACTGTATACTGCTATGGTTCACAGTCTTGAAAAGAAATACTTATATCAAATACAGGAGGAAACAGACAGATGAGCGACTACAGAATTGAGACAAAATGTATACAGTCGGGATATGAGCCGGGCAACGGAGAACCGAGGGTGCTTCCGATCTGTCAGAGTACCACATTCCGCTATACGAGCAGTGAACAGATGGGGAGACTGTTCGATCTGGAGGAATCCGGATATTTCTATACGAGACTCCAGAATCCGACGAATGACGCCGTGGCGGCGAAGATATGTGATCTTGAAGGCGGGACGGCAGCCATGCTGACTTCATCCGGCCAGGCGGCAAATTTTTACGCTGTCATGAATATTGCGCAGGCGGGTGATCATATCGTATGCGCTTCTGCTCTTTATGGAGGCACGTATAACCTCTATGCCCATACGCTCGGCAAGATGGGCGTCGAGGCCACATTCGTCGATCCGGACTGTACGGAAGAAGAACTCGATGCTGCGTTCAGGGACAACACGAAAGCTGTATTCGGTGAATCAATCGCAAATCCCGCGCTTGTCGTACTTGATCTTGAGAAATTCGCGAAAGCGGCCCATGCTCACGGAGTGCCGCTTATCGTGGACAATACATTCGCGACGCCGGTCAACTGCCGTCCGTTTGAGTGGGGCGCCGATATTGTGACGCACTCTACGACAAAATATATGGACGGGCACGCCACATGTGTGGGCGGCGCTATTGTGGACAGCGGCAGCTTCGACTGGGAAGCGAACGCGGAAAAGTTCCCCGGGCTCACCACTCCGGATGAGACGTATCATGGTATCGTCTATACCGAGAAATTCGGAAAAGGAGCATATATCACAAAGGCCACCGCGCAGTTGATGCGCGATCTCGGCTCGATTCAGTCGCCGCAGAATGCGTTCCTGTTAAATATCGGACTTGAGACGCTGCATCTGAGAATGCCGCGCCACTGTGAGAACGCGCTGAAAGTTGCCGAATATCTGAAGGACCATGAGAAGGTCGCGTGGGTAAGCTATCCGTCGCTTCCGGGGGACAGATATTATGATCTCGCGCAGAAATATATGCCGGACGGAACCTGCGGCGTCCTGACTTTCGGATTGAAGGGCGGCAGGGGAGCTGCTGTTGAGATGATGGACAAACTGAAAATGGTTGCCATTGTGACTCATGTGGCTGATGCGAGGAGCTGCGTACTCCACCCGGCAAGCCATACGCATCGTCAGATGAATGAACAGGAGCTCCTTGAAGCGGGCGTACAGCCGGATCTGATCCGTTTCAGCGTGGGTATTGAAAATGTAGAAGATATCATTGCCGATGTGGAGCAGGCTTTGAGATGATCTGAAATGGTATGGATGTATACAATCTGCATCCATACCATTTTTTTGTATAATATGACCGTACTTCCTCAATACTAATCTAATGAAAACAGAAACTGTCGGCAACAGACAGAAGAAAGAGGAGGTATCATAAAATGGATAACGGGAAGGAGCAGGATTCCGTTCAGAAAGAGAGAAATGAAGAAAATACCGAAATCCGTGAGACGGGAACTCTGGATCTGGGAAACGGACACTCAAAGTACGGAATACAGCTTTTGACGATCATAGGAGAAATCGAGGGGCATGAGGCAGTGTCCGGAAATACAAAAGCCACGAAGTATGAGCATCTTCTGCCAAGACTTGCGGAGGCGGAGGAAGATGATAAGACAGAGGGGGTGCTCATCCTGCTCAATACTCTGGGCGGCGATGTGGAGGCAGGGCTGGCGATCGCCGAGATGATCGCGTCGCTGAGCAAGCCTACGGTTTCTCTTGTGCTCGGCGGCAGTCATTCCATCGGCGGTCCGCTGGCCGTCTCTGCGGATTATTCTTTTATTGTCCCTACCGGCACGATGATCATTCATCCTGTGCGGTCAACCGGGATGTTCATAGGGGTAATCCAGAGTTACCGTAATATGGAGAAAACACAGGATCGTATCGCGCGGTTTATTTCCTCCCACTCAAAGATCACACAGGAACGGCTTCTGGAGCTGATGCTGGACGCTACTCAGCTCGTTAAAGATGTGGGTACAATGCTCGAGGGGGCGGAAGCCGTACAGGAGGGCCTGATCGACGAAGTAGGAGGCATCAGTGAAGCTGTCCGAAAGCTTCACGAGCTGATCGATGATAAGAAAAAATGTAATGACATGCCATCCAAATGATGATATACTAAATATAGTATGTTTTTAATTACTAAGGGGGCGTTATATGGCTTCAAAATCGAAAAAAGGCCGTAAAAATTCAAAGAGCAGACCAAAGAAAGGCCAGCAGAATACAGAACTTCGGGGAGATATCATTATACTTGCGGCGCTTGCGGTATTTATTCTGCTTGTACTCAGCAATTTCGGAGCCGGAGGAATCGTTGGGGAGGCGGTGTCATCTGTATTCTTCGGACTGTTCGGATTCATGGCATATCTTTTCCCTTTTATTATATTCGGGCTGACCATGTTTCTTGTGTCTAACAGGGGCAATACACACGCACATATTAAGATCGGGGCTGCAGTTCTGCTGTTTCTGTTTATCACGGCGATCCTGGAACTGATCTTCAATTCATATACGCCGGGAGCGTCGCTTCTCTCTTATTATCATGCGGCAAGCGAGCACAGAAATGCGGGAGGACTTGCGGGGGGCTGTATTATCAGTCTGCTTTGTCCGCTGATCGGTATTATCGGAACATATGTGGTATTGATAATCCTGTCGGTTATCTGTCTGATCCTTATTACCGAGAGATCGCTGCTTGCGCCTATCGGGCGGAGGAGCCGCAAGGCGTATGAGGACGCCAAGACGAAACGGCAGGAAAAAGCCGGGATCCGGGCAAGCGAAAGAGAGGAGAAGCACCGGACAGCAAAGATCCGACAGGGGAATGAAAAAAGACAGGGCGACAGACGAAGTGACCGTAAAGTCTCCGGGGTTTCCTTTGCGACTACACTTGGCGGGGAAGCGGCAGACGGAAAGAGAAAATCTCCGGATGTATATGAGCTCCGGCCGGAGGATATGCCGGACGATGAAAGCGCCGGGGCTTCGGAGAACAGTTTTGTGATCAACCGGGCTGAACAGCAGGACACGCCCGCCGGGGAAGCAGAGAACACATCTGCGAAACGGCGCAGTAAAGCCGAAGAAGCCGCTGAGGTTTCGGCGGAGACGGAAAAAGTAAAAGAAGACGTAGAGAGGGAACAGGAAAAGAAACAGCCGGTTTATCACACCCCGCCGCTTGAACGTTTAAAGCGGGGGAAGAAGAACGGCGGGGACTCCGACAGCCATCTGCGCGCCACTGCTTTGAAACTTGAACAGACGCTGCAGAATTTCGGCGTCGGAGTCCGTGTCACGAACGCGAGCTGCGGACCGTCTGTTACCAGATATGAACTTCAGCCGGATCAGGGCGTAAAGGTAAGCAGGATCGTCGGTCTGGCCGATGACATCAAATTGAATCTGGCGGTGGCAGATCTGAGGATCGAGGCGCCGATACCGGGGAAGGCGGCAGTCGGCATCGAGGTGCCGAATAAAGAAAACACAGCCGTAATGCTCCGTGATCTGCTGGAATCAAAGGAATTCAAGTCCAGCGCGTCGCCGATCACTTTTGCCGTAGGTAAAGATATTTCCGGAAAGGTTGTCGTCGCTGATATTGCAAAGATGCCCCATCTGCTCATCGCGGGCGCCACAGGTTCCGGCAAATCAGTGTGCATCAATACTCTGATCATGAGCATCATATATAAAGCGGACCCGGATTCGGTGAAACTGATCCTTGTGGATCCTAAGGTTGTGGAACTTAGTGTATACAACGGAATCCCGCATCTGATGATCCCTGTTGTCACGGATCCGAAGAAAGCCGCGGGAGCCCTGAACTGGGCCGTGGCTGAGATGGAGAAACGCTATAAGCTGTTTGCGGAATATAATGTGAGAGATCTGAAAGGGTTCAATGAAAAAGTCGGGAAAGAGGAAAACGGGGAAAAAAGTGAGAAGAAACTTCCGCAGATCGTCATCATCATTGACGAGCTGGCGGATCTGATGATGGTGGCGCCGGGAGAAGTGGAAAGCGCGATCTGCCGTCTGGCACAGCTTGCCAGAGCCGCGGGACTGCATCTTGTGGTCGCGACACAGAGACCGTCCGTTAATGTCATCACCGGACTGATCAAAGCGAATATGCCGTCCAGGATCGCCTTTTCGGTGAGCTCCGGCGTGGATTCAAGGACGATCATTGACATGAACGGAGCAGAAAAACTTCTCGGAAAAGGCGATATGCTTTTCTATCCGTCAGGATACCCGAAACCGGTACGCGTACAGGGCTCTTATGTCTCGGACAAAGAGGTTCAGAAGGTGGTGGATTATCTGAAAGAGAACAACGCCGATGCTTCCTACAGCGACGAGCTGGAAGAACACATAAATACGAACATGCCGGATCCGGGCACTGTTCCGGGGCACGAGGGCGCCGATGACAAAGATACATATTTCGCGGAAGCCGGAAAACTTATTATTGATAAAGAGAAAGCGTCTATCGGAATGCTTCAGAGGATGTTCAAGATCGGATTCAACCGGGCCGCAAGGATCATGGACCAGCTCGCGGAGGCGGGGGTAGTCGGACCGGAAGAGGGCACAAAGCCGCGGAAAGTCCTTATGACCAAAGAGGAATTTGACGAATATCTCAGCAGTAACCAATAAAATACGGAGGAGAAGAAAACAATATGAAAACAGATATTGAGATTGCGCAGGAAGCAAAGCTGGAACATATCAGAGATGTTGCGGCGACTATCGGGATCCGGGAGGATGATCTTGAATTTTACGGTAAATATAAGGCGAAACTCTCCGATGACCTGTGGGAGAAGATCAAGGACAACGAGGATGGCAAGTTAGTCCTTGTCACGGCGATCAATCCGACTCCCGCGGGAGAGGGAAAGACTACGACGACAGTCGGTCTCGGACAGGCAATGGCAAAGTTAAATAAAAAGGCTCTGATCGCTCTGCGCGAGCCGTCTCTCGGTCCGTGCTTCGGCATCAAAGGCGGGGCGGCCGGAGGCGGATATGCCCAGGTTGTTCCGATGGATGATCTGAATCTCCATTTTACCGGGGATTTCCATGCGATCACCTCTGCCAACAATCTTCTGGCGGCAATGCTCGACAACCATATCCAGCAGGGAAATGTTCTGCGGATCGACCCGAGACAGGTCGTGTGGAAGAGATGTCTCGATATGAATGACCGTGTACTGCGCAATATCGTTGTGGGACTTGGAAACAAGACGGACGGCATGGTTCGGGAAGATCATTTCGTCATAACGGTTGCTTCCGAGATCATGGCAATTCTCTGCCTTGCCGATAACCTCGCAGATCTCAAAGAACGGCTCGGAAAGATCATTGTCGCATATAATTTCGACGGAGAGCCTGTCACGGCGGACGACCTGAAAGCGACGGGCGCCATGGCTGCCTTGCTCAAGGACGCGGTCAAGCCGAATATTATCCAGACTTTAGAACATACGCCGGCTCTCGTTCACGGAGGTCCGTTCGCCAATATCGCCCACGGGTGCAACAGTGTGAGGGCTACGAAGATGGCTCTGAAGCTCAGTGATATTGCGATCACGGAAGCAGGATTCGGCGCGGATCTGGGAGCGGAAAAATTCTTTGACATCAAGTGCCGCATGGCAGGGCTGAAGCCGGATGCGGTCGTCCTGGTTGCAACCGTACGCGCTTTGAAGTATAATGGTGGAGTTGCAAAGAGCGATCTGGCAGAAGAAAATCCGGACGCTCTGGCAAAAGGAATTGTTAATCTTGAAAAACATATAGAAAATATTCAAAAATACGGTGTGCCTGTGATCGTTACGCTGAATTCTTTTGTGACAGATACGGAAGCGGAGAATGAATATATCCGCAGGTTCTGCGAGGAGAGAGGGTGCGAATTTGCTCTTTCCGAGGTGTGGGAAAAAGGCGGAGAAGGCGGTATCGCTCTTGCGGAGAAAGTGCTTGATACGCTTGAAAATAAAGAAAGTCATTTCCGGCCGCTATACATGGAGGATCTGCCGATCCGCGAGAAGATCGAGATGATCGCAAGGGAAATCTACGGAGCTGACGGCGTAGTTTACGAGCCGGCCGCACAGAGACAGATCGATCGGATCGAAGCGCTTGGATTCAGTTCTTTCCCCGTCTGTATGGCAAAGAACCAGTATTCATTATCAGACGATGCGAAGAAGCTCGGAAGACCGGCCGGATTCGATCTCCATATCCGCGAGGTATATGTGAGTGCCGGAGCGGGCTTTGTCGTTGCTCTTACAGGAGCGGTCATGACAATGCCGGGACTTCCCAAAGCGCCGGCGGCAAACGGAATAGACGTTACGGATGAAGGGAAGATCACAGGCCTGTTTTAGAAAAAGGAGAAGTCAATGTCACAGTTAATTGATGGAAAGCAGATTTCAAAACAGATTAAAGATGAGTTAAAAGAAGAAGTGCGGAGACTGGGCGCGGAGGGGAAGAATGTCTGTCTGGCGGTCGTACAGGTGGGAGACGATCCGGCATCTTCAGTCTATGTGAGGAATAAAAAGAAAGCGTGCGCTTATATTGGCATCCGCTCGAAAGCATATGAGCTGCCGGAAGAAGCGACGGAAGATGAACTTGTATCTCTGGTGGAAGAGCTGAACAGGGATGAAGAAGTAAACGGCATCCTGGTACAGCTCCCCCTTCCGGAGCATATTGATGAAGACAGGATCATCCGGACGATTTCACCGGACAAAGATGTTGACGGCTTCCATCCTGTCAGCACAGGTCGGCTCTGGATCGGCGAGAAAGGTTTCTTATCCTGTACGCCTGCGGGGATTATACAGCTTTTAAAGCGATCGGGAATCACGATCGAGGGAAAAGAGTGTGTGATCGTCGGCAGAAGTAATATAGTCGGAAAGCCCATGGCGGCGCTCCTGCTGCGGGAAAACGGAACTGTGACCGTGGCGCATTCCAGGACTAAGAATCTGAAAGAAGTGACAAAGCGGGCTGATATCCTGATCGTTGCTGTCGGGAGAAAACAGTTTATTACCTCTGAATATATAAAAGAGGGCGCAGTGGTCATAGATGTAGGAATGCACAGAGATGAAAACAATCATCTCTGCGGCGATGTTGATTTTACTGATGTTGAACCTCATACATCGGCAATCACTCCGGTCCCCGGCGGAGTCGGGCCGATGACGATTGCTATGCTGATGGATAATTGTGTTGAAACGATACGTACTCAGGAGGAAAGAGCATGAGATGTACCCATTGCGGAGCGCTTATCCCGGATGATCAGATGGTCTGCCCCGAATGCGGAACTGAAGTGCAGATCGTACCGGACTACAATCCGCTGGATGATGTCCTTAGCAGAGAGGTAAAGGGCTCTGTTGAGAGGGCCACCCGCCAGATACAGACAGATGATATCAGGAGATACAGCAGAAGAAACGACCGGACGGAAAATATCAATTCAACCCGGGTGCTCAGCCCGGAGGAGAGAAGGAGGATCCGGGACAGAAGACGCGCGGGCGATCAGCGCCAGACAGAAAACATGGCGGGACGCAGTGCCGGCAATGTCCGCGGACAGCGGCGGAGCGCAGAAGAGGCGCGCCGCCAGAAAAGGATTGAGGCGGCAAAGCGTAAGAGAAGAAATCTTCTGATCTCGCTGTTTCTCCTGCTTGTGTTTATCGCGGCAATCATATATCTTGTATATCAGAACTCTTATACGTCTATGATCAATAAAGGTTATCAGGAGATACAAAATGGCGACTATGCATCAGCTGAGAGTTATTTTGACCGGGCGGTACGAAAAGACGAGTCAAGACCGGACGCATATGTAGGATATGCTGAGATTTATATCGATCAGGATGACCTTGAGAGTGCGGAAAATGTTTTCCTGTCCGCGATCAAGGAACAGACTACTAATGAAAAACTGTACCAGGCCGCAATCGACTTTTATTTGGATACGGAGCAGCTCTCAAAAATATCAGAGCTTCTTGAAGACTGTGAAGATCGGAATGTACTGAGTGCCGTATCGGATTATATCTCTTCCGCGCCGGTTTTTACACCGGAGGAGGGAACATACAGTGAGGTGCAGGAGATTACCATCTCTTCCGAGACCGGCGGTGATATTTATTATACCATCGACGGAACGGATCCGACCGAGGAAACGGGGATAAAGTACGAGGAACCGGTCCTCATACAGACAGAGGGCGAAGTTGAGATCCGGGCGATGGCAATAAATGCTAACGGGATTCCGAGCACTGTGTCCTCCGCGGCATATACGATTGAATTTCCCATTGTGAATGCACCTGCAGTGACACCGTCAACAGGACAATATACCGAACCGACTCAGATCACGATCACTGTACCGGACGGCTACACGGCATATTATACAATGGACGGATCAACGCCCGATCCGGATTCTTCATCGACAAGCGAGTATACAGGCCCCGTTGACATGCCCGAGAATGCACAGACGATCTTTAAAGCGATACTTGTCAATGATCAGAACGGAAAATCAACAGAGGTCACGACAAGAAACTATATTACTACAGATTAACAGGACTGCTCTTAAAGCGATCCTTGTATTGCGTTCACTGGCTGTCGGAGACGGCTGTAAACGGAAACAGCTGCGGCATAAACAGGAAGCATATTATAATTACTTGCCTTTGCGGGAGTTAGGGCGTATTATAGTGAAAGAGCGAATATTCAAGGAGGAAGACCATGTATCAGATAATGAAAGCTGAGAAGCTGGCCGACAAGATTTTTCTGATGGACGTACATGCGCCGCGTGTCGCGCAGCACTGTCAGCCCGGTCAGTTTGTTATTGTAAAGATAGACGAAAAAGGCGAACGTATTCCGCTTACGATCTGTGACTATGACAGGGAAGCGGGGACGATCACGATTGTCGTACAGGAAGTAGGAGCATCTACGACAAAGATGGGAAGTTTAAAAGAGGGAGATTATTTCCGCGACTTTACAGGTCCTCTGGGATGTCCGTCTGAATTTGTGAACGAGGACATCGAGTCGCTGAAGAATAAAAAGATGCTCTTTGTTGCAGGCGGTGTCGGAGCAGCGCCGGTATATCCGCAGGTAAAATGGCTGCATGATCGCGGGATCAAGGCGGATGTGATCGTAGGTGCAAAGACGAAAGATATGCTGATCCTTGAGGAGGATATGAAAGCCGTCGCGGGCAATTATTATCCCTGTACAGACGACGGTACATACGGACATGCCGGCATGGTCACGACTATGGTGGAAGAACTGGTAAATAACGGAAATCAATATGACGTCTGTATTGCGATCGGACCGATGATCATGATGAAGTTTGTCTGTCTCCTGACCAAGAAGCTGGAGATTCCGACGATCGTCAGCATGAATCCGATCATGGTAGACGGAACGGGAATGTGCGGAGCCTGTCGTCTCCAGGTCGGCGACGAGATCAAGTTTGCCTGTGTGGACGGTCCGGAATTTGACGGACATCTGGTAGATTTTGATCAGGCGATGAAGAGAAGCCGGATGTATAAGACGGAAGAAGGCCGTGCGATGCTGAAGCTGCAGGAAGGCGATACACATCACGGCGGATGCGGACATTGCGGAGGTGACGAATAATGGCTGATATGTTAAAGAAAGTGCCTGTCAGAGAGCAGGATCCGAAAGTACGTGCGGCAAACTTCGAGGAAGTATGCCTTGGTTATAATATGGAAGAAGCCGTAGAAGAAGCGGCAAGATGCCTGAACTGCAAGAACGCGAAATGCGTTCAGGGATGTCCCGTAGCTATTGATATCCCGGCATTTATCAGTGAAGTGAAAGAGGGAAATATCGAAGAGGCATACAAAGTGATCGGAAGATCCAGCGCGCTCCCTGCAATCTGCGGTCGCGTCTGCCCGCAGGAATCTCAGTGCGAGGGCAAATGTATCCGCGGTATCAAAGGGGAGCCGGTGTCCATCGGAAAACTGGAGCGTTTCGTGGCTGATTATGCCCTTGAAAATGATATCAAACCGGTTGGCGCAGAGACGCATAACGGACATAAAGTGGCCGTGATCGGTTCCGGCCCGTCCGGACTTACATGTGCCGGAGATCTTGCAAAGAAAGGCTATGACGTTACAGTATTTGAGGCGCTTCATGAACTGGGCGGCGTACTCGTATACGGGATCCCCGAGTTCCGCCTTCCGAAACAGAAAGTCGTGGCAAAAGAGATTGAGAAAGTAAGAGAGCTGGGCGTAAAATTTGAGACAAACGTTGTTATCGGAAAATCTACGACTATCGACCAGCTCATGGAGGATGAAGGATTCGAGGCTGTGTTTATCGGTTCCGGTGCAGGACTTCCGATGTTCATGGGAATCCCGGGAGAGAACTCCAACGGCGTATTCTCCGCAAATGAATATCTGACCAGAAGCAATCTGATGAAAGCATTTGACGACTCCTACGACACGCCGATCATCGCGGGAAAGAAAGTCGCTGTTGTCGGCGGCGGCAACGTTGCGATGGACGCGGCGAGAACCGCTCTGAGACTCGGGGCAGACGTACATATCATATACAGAAGAAGCGAAGCAGAGCTTCCGGCCAGAGTGGAAGAGGTCCATCACGCGAAGGAAGAAGGCGTGGTATTTAACCTGCTGACAAACCCGAAGAAGATCAACGTAGATGAGAATGGGGATATCTCAAGCGTTACAGTGATCAAGATGGAACTCGGAGAGCCGGATGCATCCGGAAGAAGACGTCCGGTAGAGATTCCGGGATCCGAGTATGATATTCAGGCAGACACAGTGATCATGGCTCTGGGGACTTCCCCGAACCCGCTTATTTCATCCACAACAAAAGGACTGGAAACGAACCGGAGAAAATGTATTGTTGCCGATGAGGATAACGGACAGACTTCAAAAGACGGCGTATTTGCCGGCGGTGACGCCGTGACAGGAGCGGCTACGGTTATTCTTGCCATGGGTGCGGGAAAAGCGGGAGCGAAAGGTATCGACGAGTATCTGAAGGGTAAAGCGAATTAAGAGCATTAAGAGCATTTGTTTTACAAGACTGTGAATCCGTAAAGATGATGAAAGGGGCTCTGTCCGGAGACGGACGAAAGCCCCTGTTTTTTTACTTCAATAAAGCAAAAAGTACGAGAGAATATGGTGATAGAAGAAATATAATCTCCGCTAATGATCAGTAATATAAAATTATAATATAGCTAATGTATTTTCAATCTTTTCAGACAGTGCTATAATTATTTCCGAGAAAGATCCTCTTTCGGTACAACTGAATATAGTTAAAAATTCTTCAAGATATATTCGCAGGACGGGAAACCTGTTTAGCCATTGGCCGATATATCTTTTTTGTTTCTTTTCTTGAAGAACCGGTTTTTTCACTTCTGCCGGCCGGTCTAAGGAGAGAAAGCGAACACGCAGACAGGCGAAAACGCAAGGAGGAATTCAGCATGGAAAGAACAATCGAAAACTTAAAGGAAATGATCCGTGCAGGGCGCGGGAAAATCCCGGCGCACAGGGTAATTCAGGGCGGACAGCTGGTCAATGTCATGTCCGGCGAGATCTATCCCGCAGACATTGCCATTTACAATGATATGATCGTTGCAGTCGGTGATGTAGAGAGCTATATCGGAGCGGATACAGACATCATCGATGCAAAGGGCAGATATCTTGTTCCGGGAATGATTGACGGTCACATCCACAGTGAATGCAGCAAGCTCAGTATCACAAGTTATGCAAAAGCGGTTGTACCGAGAGGAACGACGAGTATGATCTCCGGTCTGGACGAGTACATCTCTGTGTCCGGCCTGGAAGGGCTGAAAGAAATTATGGCAGAAGTGAAGCAGAGTCCGCTAAAAGTATTTTGGGGCGCTCCGTACAAAACTCCGTACACGATCCCGGAATCTACAGTTGCTTTCAACTTTACAAAAGAAGTTCACCGGGAAGTGCAGAAGTGGCCGGAGTGCTTCGGAGTATGGGAAACTGTACGTGAATTTCTGCAGGAGGAAGACGAAGATACACTGGGAGCGATCGAAGAAGCTTTTAAAAACCGCCTTCCGGTATTCGGATGCGCTCCCATGGCACAGGGTAACGACCTGAACGGTTATCTGTGCGGCGGCGTCCGACTTGATCACGAAAGCTATACCCACGAAGAAGTTGTAGAGAAGATGAGAAAAGGAATGCATATGCTCATCCGCGAGTCTTCCGTGACTCATTTTCTGGAGGAAAATATCAAGGCAGTCACCGAAGTGAATCCGGCATTTGCACGCCGCGTAAGCTTCTGTACAGACGATGTCACTGCAAGCGATATTCTTGAGAAAGGACATCTTGACAATGTTGTCCGTCTTGCGATCAAAGCAGGCGTTGACCCCATGACGGCAATTCAGATGGCTACGATCAACAGTGCTGAAGCTTACCGGATCGATCATCTTGTAGGTTCTATTTGTCCCGGCAGGATTGCCGATATCCTCTTTGTAGATAGTCCGGAAAACTTCAATGTGGAAGAAGTTATGACAAACGGCCGTATGGTCGCAAAGGACAGTAAACTCACCTATGACCTGAAAGCGCCGGAGAGAAGCGCTGTATTAAAAGGAGTCCTGAAATGCAGGAAGACAACTCCCGATGATTTCAGATATAAAACTGCGATTGACCACGGCGAGGCAAAGGTTCTTGCCATGGATGTAAAAGGACCGTTTGTCCGAAAGAGAAGAGATGTTGTATTGAAAGTAGAAAACGGAATCGTGCAGCCCGATCCCGAACAGGATGTGGCAATGGTATCGGTCCTTGAGAGATTTGGAAGAAACGGCAATAAATCCCTCGCTTTCTGCTCCGGGTGGAAGCTGAAAAAAGGCGCTATGGCGTCATCCGCAGCTCCGGATGACAACAACCTTGTTGTTATGGGCGTCAGTGCGGAAGATATGTCCATTGCCGCCAACTATGTCATTGATCAGGGCGGCGGGCAGGTCGTTGTGGCCGATGGGAACATTCTGGAATTCCTGCCTCTTCCGGTAGGAGGGATTGTGAGCGATCGTGAACCGGAGGAAATCGCCGCACATGAAAAGAAGATCGATCAGGCAGCGAGAAGTCTCGGCTCTGATCTTCCGGATCCGATGATGTATATGTTTTTCCTTCCGATTACCGCAATCCCGGATTATGCGATCACAGATGCAGGTCCGGTCGACTATACGGCGCTCACAACATTTGAACCGGTACTTGAAGTTATGGAAAAATAATCAGAATGGAGATGCTATGAAAAAAGAAGAGTTAAAAAAACTGATCGACATCGCTGCCGGACGAATTCCGGCCGACATTGTAATCAAGAACTGCCGTATTATCAATGTGTTTTCCGGAGAGATCACAGAAGGTGACATCGCCCTCTGCGGGACCTATATCGCAGGTATCGGCGACTATGAAGGTGAAACAACAGTGGATGCAAACGGGCGTTTTGCCGCTCCCGGTTTTATCGACAGCCATATTCATATCGAATCCTCCTACGTAAGTCCGGAAGAGATCGGACGTCTCCTTGTTCCGCATGGCGGCGCCACGATCATCGCCGATCCTCATGAAATCGTCAACGTCTGTGGAATCCGCGGACTGGACTATATGATGAAGGCTGCGGAGGGAACAAAGCTGGACATCAAGTACATGCTTCCGTCCTGTGTTCCCGCCACGCCATTTGAACACGCAGGCGCTGTCATTAACGCGCCTGAGATGCGCGAACCGATCAAAAGAGACGGGATTCTCGGGCTTGGGGAATTTATGAATTTCCCGGGTGTGATCCGGACAGATGATGATGTTCTTGACAAGCTGATGACTGCGAAGGAAGAAGGGAAGCTGATCGACGGACACAGCCCGGGAATCACCGGAAAAGATCTGAATGCTTATGTCGCTGCAGGGATTCTTGCTGACCACGAATGTTCTACGGCAGAGGAAATGAAGGAGCGGCTTGACCGTGGAATGTATATCCTTTTGCGGCAGGGTTCTGCGTGTCACAACTTAAGAACGCTTCTCAAAGCAGTGACACAGGAAAACAGCAGGAGATGCCTGCTGTGCTCAGACGACCGGCAGCCAAGGACTATTCTGCATGAGGGCCATCTGGATAACCACCTTAAGATATGTGTGGAGGAAGGAATTGATCCCGTAACAGCGATCAGAATGGCAACCCTGAATGCTGCAGAATGTTTCCGCCTGTATGACCGTGGCGCGATCGCACCCGGATACCGGGCAGACATTGTCCTTCTGGATGACCTGAAAGACTTCCATGTCAACCGGGTCTGGATCGCGGGAGAGCTGACTGCGGAGGAAGGAAAATATCTTCCGGAGATCAAGGTGCATGATATATCTTTCGTAAAAGGAAGCGTTATTGTAAAAGATTTTTCAAAAGAGAGATTTAAAATGCATCTGAAATCCGGTCATGTCAATGTTATCAGCATCATGCCGGGCGGCGTTGTGACACAGAAGGATACAGCGGATATTTGTCTGGATGAAAACGGAGAATTCATTCGCGATCCTGAAGTGGATATTGTAAAAGTTGCTGTTGTGGAGCGGCATCAGGGAACCGGAAATGTGGCCTGCGGATTCCTGAAAGGATATGGTATCCGCGAAGGCGCCGTGGCGCTCTCTGTGGCGCATGATTCCCACAACATTATTGTTGTTGGCGTAAGCGATGATGAGATGGAGTTTGCCGTCAGAAGTCTGATCGATCAGGAAGGCGGTATCGTCCTTGTAAAAGAAGGGAAAGTGATCGAGAGCATGCCTATGCCGATTGCAGGGCTGATGAGCGACCGGAGCGGAGAATGGGTGGACCGCAAACTTGCGGATATACATGAGAAAGCATATACTGAATTAGGCATCAGCGGTGACGTAGAACCGGTCATGACGCTGTGCTTTATGTCCCTCGCGGTAATCCCGGAAGTGAAGCTTACGGATATGGGACTGTTTGACGTAACTGCATTTTCTTTTATTTCCGTAGAGGCGTAATATACAGGAAATGCGTTTCAGAAAGAAAAATCTCAGCGAAATATAAAACATTTATAAGCACAAGAACGGAGGAATTGAGAATTGAACGGACAAAAGACACTTGTGCCGTGGTTTCGCCGCGGTGATATCGGAGGATTAACCTATGCCATTACCAACAACATTGTAAATTATCTGATCGTCATTGCGACTTTGTCAGGTGTTCTCGGATGGCCGGATGAAATTGTATACGGCAATGTTATCCCGGGAATGTCCATCGGACTTCTTGCCGGCGGCATCTACTATGCGTGGATGGGCAGAAGACTTTCCCGGAAAGAGGGCAGAGCTGATGTAACGGCGCTCCCCTCGGGAGTATCCACTCCGGCTATGTTTGTCATGCTGTATGGCGTGATCATGCCGCTGCACTATGCACTGGAGGACCCGGAACTGACATGGTCTGCCGCGGTGGCTGCCTGCTTTATCGGAGGATTTGTAGAATTTCTTGGCGGTGTAATCGGACCGTGGATGAAGAACAATCTGCCCCGTGCGGCTCTGCTCGGCACCGTAGCCGGAATCGGCTTCATCTGGATGGCTACACAGGGTGTATTTGATATCTTCGGCGATCCGGTCATCGGGCTTCCGATTCTCCTGGTCGCAATGGTCGGCATCTTTGGCGGATATGTATTCCCGAAAAAAATCCCGCCCCTTGTAGTAGCTATTGTCGGCGGAATCGTCTATGCTTTTTGCCTTGGAAGAACAGAAGTGGATTTCAGCGGCATCGGTTTCTACATGCCGAATCCGGTAAATGGAATTCAACAGTTGATTAACGGCATGGCTGTTGTCGCTCCTTATCTGACGGTAGTTATTCCGGTCAGCATCTATAATTTTATTGAGACTATGGATAATGTGGAGGGCGCTAATGCGGCGGGAGATAACTATAATGTAAGAGAGACACAGTTCGCAGACGGAATCTGTACCATGATTTCCGCAATTTTCGGCGGCGTGATTCCAAATACGGTGTGGCTTGGACATGCGGGACTTAAGAAATCCGGCGCAGGCGTGGGATACTCCCTGATTGCCGGTCTTGTCCTCGGCGCAGCCGGTGTATTCGGACTTTTCTCATTTCTCGACAATATGGTTCCTGCGGCAGTCTGTGCAGTCACCTTCCTCTGGTGTGCTGTTGTCATGGTAGCTCAGGCGTTCAAAGACTGTCCGGTAAAACATTATGCGGCAGTGGGTATCGCCATGATCCCGCCGGTGGGCGACTATCTGTATACCCAGATTACCGGAGCCGTAGGACTGGCCGGGTACAGTACGGAAGTCCTTGCCGACGGAACCGCCGGGTACAGCGAAGAAGTGACTCAGATGATCTTGGACGCGGGAGTGATGTGGAACGGCGTGCCGGGGGTTAAAGCCGGCGCTGTTATCATCGGCATCCTTTTGGGAGCCATTACAGTATTTATCGTGGAGAAACAACTCTTTAAAGTCGGGGTTGTCTGTCTTGCAGGAGCTGTGTTGTCCTGTTTCGGATTCATCCACAGCGCGGAACTGGGATTCCGTCCGGATTCTCCGTTTGCTATAGCATATCTGATCGCCGCTGCGCTGGCATTCATCCTGCACACAGGACGTAAGAGCTGGTTTAAAGGGCCGGATCACTTCGATTACGTGTAACGCTTTATCAGTCACTTCGAAAAGCATACAAAAGAAAGGCTCCGGTGATCCCGATATATTCCCTCACTGGGAAACATGCCGGGATTACCGGAGTTTTTTGAAAAGCGAATCGTCGAAGCAGAGAAAAGAATCCTACTGATAGATTCCGTTAATAACAACATCGAACACAGCTTCTTTTCCATTGAGTTCTTCATTGCCGTAGTCTTCCGGGAAAGTGACGGTCACTTCTACTTCGTCACCGGGATGTGCTCCGATGAGCTGATCCTCAAAGTCATCGATATAGCTGCCGGAACCGATCACAAGGTCAGTTCCATCTCCCTCGGTACTTCCGCCATCGAATTCAACCCCGTCGATCGAACCGACATAGTCGATATTTACGGTATCTCCGTCCTCAATGGTGAGAGAAGAATCCGTGGAGTAGGAGGTGGAATCCGCGCTGTCGTCTGTATCGGATGTGTCGTCTTCATCGGTGCCTTCCGAGGAATCCTCTGTGCTGCTGTCGGTTTCAGAGCTTGATTCTGTGGTTGTATCATCGGAAGAACTACTGCTGTCAGAAGAGTCGGAAGTCACGATAATAGCGATGATCAGAGCGATGACTGCGATCAGCGGGATCGCGATCACAATAAATTTTTTGATCTTTCGTCTGCGTTCTTTTTTGCGGCGTTCTTTGGCACGGCGCTCCTGCGCCATTTTTCTGTTTTCTTTTTTCATGCTGCACACTCCCTCATTTCTTTTTATACATAAACTGATATGGAAGATCAGTTCGTCAGTAAGAACTATTATAAATGTAAAATATGATTAATTTGTGATCTTTTTTGTAAAAATACATGATATACTATAGCTATTGCCTGCGTAGCATGATAAAGTATCAGATCATAAAGGCATATAAAATGAATCTTTTGGAAAATACCGGGGGAGCGTTATTATGACAATGGACAACAGATATTCAGACGGGTCGCAGTTTTTAAAGGATGTGACCGTTAAGATACAGAACAGACTTGATGAGATCAATCATGACCTGAACGAAGGAAAAAAAGAGATTGAAAATATGCATGAGTATTACTGGGAGAACTATACGGAGATGGATCAGTATGGTTATGAAGAGTATGACAACCGTCAGGCTCTTCTCCAGCAGACGAATGCAAATGCGGAAAAATTAAAACTCAAGCACAGGTTTGAGCGGATGAAGGATGCTCCGTTTTTCGGACGTGTTGATTTTATATTTGAAGGAGAAGAAGAGCCGGAGCATTTCTACATCGGTATCGGAAATTTTGCCGAGAAGGCAGGCATGACTCCGCTGATCTATGACTGGCGGGCTCCTGTGAGCGGACTTTTCTATGATTATGATAAAGGATCGGCATCTTATGAAGCGCCTGAGGGAACGATAACGGGTGAGATCAGCTCCAAATGGCAGTATAAGATCCGCAGAGGAAAGATGATATATGCTTTTGAGAGCGATACCAAGATTGACGATGAGATCTTGAAACAGGAACTTGGACATAACGGCGATGTTAAGCTGAAAAATATTGTGCGGACAATCCAGAAAGAGCAGAATGCCATTATCCGTAATACAGAAGACAAGATTCTGGTGATACAGGGAGGAGCCGGAAGCGGCAAGACGTCCATCGCACTGCACAGGATTGCGTATCTTCTGTACCATGACAGGCAGAACCTGAAGTCATCGAATGTGCTGATTCTGTCGCCGAACAGCGTATTTTCGGATTATATTTCCCATATCCTCCCGGAGCTCGGCGAAGAGAATATCCAGGAGATGAGCTTTGATCTTTTTGCATACCGTGAATTAAAAGATACAGCGTCAGACTGCGAGGATCGATACGACCATCTGGAGCGGATCATGAAGTTCCCAGGCAATCAGGAAAAAGAGCGGTTTCGCATGAAACAGTCAGAAGAGTTTGTAGGACTGATAGAGGGATTCCTGGCAACACTGGAGGACCGGCTGATCGATTTTAAAGAAATCAGTTTCCGCGGTATGAACATGACCGAAGAAGAACTGATCAAGATGTTTTATTTTAAATTTCAGGATACACCGCTGCTCTCAAGAATGGACGCAGTCATGGATTATTTTATTGACGCATATGAGACGCTGAAAGGGCGCGATATTTCCGATGATGACCGAGAACTTCTGAAAACCAGATTTGACAGTATGTACGTGACAAAAGACATCTATACGATCTACAGCCGGATGCTGGAAGATTACGGATATGAACTGCTTCCGGATGTACCGTATGAGAGAAGGAAGATTCAGTATGAAGATGTATTTCCGATCCTGTATCTGAAATACAGGCTGCTCGGAAAGAGTTCGCAGAAAAACATCAAACATCTGGTGATCGACGAAATGCAGGATTACTCTTTTATGCAGTATGTGATCCTTCAGAACCTGTTCCGGTGCAGGATGACAATCTTAGGTGATTACGCGCAGACTCTGGATACAAAACAGCATGATGTGCTGAAGTTCCTGCCGAAGATATTTGGCAAAGATATACGGAAGGTCATATTGAATAAAAGCTACCGTAATACCTATGAGATTGCAAAGTATGCGGCACAGATCAGCGGCATTACAGGGCTTGAGCTTCTGGAACGCCATGGCAGACCGGTAGAGGAAAGAACATTTGATTCAGAAGATGAAATGCTTGATGCGATCGAGGCTAATGTCAATCTGGGATTAGACGGATATGAGACCGGAGCCGTTATCACAATGACTGAGGACGAAGCTTACGACATCTGCCGTCTGCTGAAAAACCGCGGTGTAGACGCGGCGTATGTGGATCGTGACAGCTCAGCATTTAAGCGCGGTCTGACAGTGACCACATTTTATCTGGCAAAGGGACTGGAATTCGATCAGGTATTTACCATACGCGACAGGAAGGAGAACCCGCTGGCAGAACAGGCGGAATATATCGCTGCAACAAGGGCGCTTCACGAACTGTATGTATATGAGAATGAATCGGTTCACTGATCCTGCGGGGAGACAATATGAAGATAACACTTATTACAGTAGGAAAGATAAAGGAAAAATATTTAAGAGACGCTGCCGCCGAATACAGCAAGCGTCTGAGCAGGTACTGCAAACTGGAAATCATCGAGGTGGCAGATGAAAAGACACCGGATCGGGCAGGCAGGACACTGGAAGACACGATCCGCTCAAAAGAGGGAGAGCGGCTGCTGAAATATATCAAAGAAGACATGTATGTGATCACTCTGGAGATTGAGGGGAAGATGCTTTCTTCAGAGGAGTTCGCGGAGAAGATAGAATCGCTGGGAGTGCAGGGGAAGAGCAGTATAGCTTTTGTGATCGGAGGCTCTATCGGATTGGGAAAAGAGGTGCTGCGGAGATCGGACTGCGCGATCAGCTTTTCGAAAATGACATTTCCCCACCAGTTGATGCGGGTCATACTGTTGGAGCAGGTGTATCGCGGATATCGGATCATAAGCGGAGAACCTTATCATAAATAAGGGCGCTCTCCCGTTTGTTTTCAGACAGCAGAAGGCACCGGATCCTTGCAATCTGATGATTGCAGGGCTATAATTCAATTCAGAAGGAGGAACAGCGATGAAAGTATTGATGATCAACGGCAGTCCTCATGCAAAAGGAAATACATACGTTGCCCTGCATGAGATGGAACAGGTCCTTTCAGGGGAGGGGATCGGGACAGAGATTGTACAGGTTGGAAATAAGGATATCAGGGGATGCATAAGCTGCTATAAATGTTTTGAAAAGGGCAGATGCGCCTTTGATGATCTTGTAAATGAGACAGCCCCGAAATTCGAGAGATGCGACGGTCTTGTTGTGGCAAGCCCGGTCTATTATGCATCGGCAAACGCAACACTGATCGCTTTTCTTGACCGGCTGTTCTACAGCACGAAGTTTGATAAGACGATGAAAGTGGGCGCGAGTGTAGTGGCAGGCAGAAGAGGAGGGCTTTCCGCAACATTTGATGTGCTGAATAAATATTTCACGATCAGCGGAATGCCTGTTGCGTCAAGTCAGTATTGGAACAGTATCCACGGAAGAGAACCGGGGGAAGCGCGGCAGGATGCCGAGGGGCTTCAGACGATGCGCACTCTGGCGCGCAATATGACATTTCTCATGAAAAGCATTGCCCTTGGCAAAGAACAGTACGGCATGCCGGAAAAAGAACCGGCCTGTTTTACAAATTTCGTGCGTCAGGAACTGTGAGATAAAGATCCGGAAAATATAATAGAACGGAAAGCCGCACATCTGTGCAGATTCGGAAAAAGGAGAATATGATGATCTACAAAGACTTTAAGGAATTAAAACTCTCCGGCCTTGGAATGGGAGCAATGCGTCTCCCGGTGATCGACGGGGATGACAACAGGATCGACGTCGAAAAAGCGGAGGAAATGGTGGCATATGCCATGGAACATGGAATTAATTATTATGACACCGCATGGGGATATCACGGCGGACAGTCGGAAACAGTTATGGGGAATATCTTGAAGAAATACCAGAGGAACAGGTTTTATCTGGCAACAAAATTCCCCGGATATGATCTTTCTAATTTTGGGAAAGTGGAAGAAATATTTGAGAAGCAGCTTGAAAAATGTCAGGTGGAGTATTTTGATTTCTATCTGTTCCACAATGTCTGCGAGATGAATATTGATCAGTATCTGGATGATGAAAAATACGGCACATATGACTATCTGCTTAAACAGAAGAAAAACGGACGCATCCGTCATCTCGGCTTTTCCGCGCACGGGAATTATGATGTGATCAGGCGTTTCCTTGAGGCATATGGAAAAGACATGGAATTCTGCCAGCTCCAGATCAACTATCTTGACTGGACATTTCAGGACGCAAAAGCGAAAGTGGAACTCCTCGGTAAATACGGTATTCCGGTATGGGTGATGGAGCCGTTAAGAGGCGGAAAACTCGCATCTCTCTCAGATAAAAACACACAGAAATTAAAGGCGCTGCGTCCGGACGAAGACACACCGGCATGGGCGTTCCGCTTCCTGCAGTCACTGCCGGAGGTGAGAGTTGTCCTCTCCGGTATGTCCGATACGGAGCAGCTTCAGGCCAATATCAGTACATATGAGGAAGAAAAACCGTTAAATGAAGAGGAGATGAATACTCTTCTCAGTATTGCTGACAGTATGCTGGAAAAGAAAGTGCTGCCGTGTACTGCGTGCCGCTATTGTGTAAGCCATTGTCCGCAGGGACTTGATATTCCGGCTTTGCTCGGTCTGTATAATGAGCACTGCTTTACAGAGGGCGGCTTTATTGCGCCTATGGCGCTTTCTTCCTACGAGGAAGATAAGAAACCGGGCGCGTGCATCGGCTGCGGAAGCTGTGAGGCTGTCTGTCCGCAGCAGATCAAGATATCCGCGGCAATGGCGGATTTCACACAGAAACTCGCAATGTAAGTCCATTCTGCTTATAGTTTGCCTGATGACGGAAAATATTTGCGGACAATACATGATATGACTCCGGCAGCGCATAATCCGAAGAGTACGTTGTGCATGGAACCATATACATCCAAAGCCCCTTTGACCCCATATACGGCTTCCGGCGATTCCGGAATAAACGGACTGAACAGGAATGCAAGATAAGAAACGGCAAACACAAAGATAAATGAAAAAAGTCCTCTTCCGGTATCTTCCTTCCATGTGTCTATGCCGTTCCTTACCCTTACTCTTGTCGTAGACCAGATAAGTGAGATCAGTTCGAACAGCAGAAAAAGGACTGCCACGCATACATAGGCCAGTAGTGTAGCGGATGTCTGCTGTGTGCTGATCATTTCCACAATATCGCCGTAGGGGGTGCTGGCTCTCCAGAACGTGTAAGTTACATATACGATGATCGCGATGATCAGGAATGCTGTAAGGCTTTTTATCAGCACGGCGGCAAGACGTGAAAGCGTGTGGCCGCCTTTGCGGATAGGAGCGGCCAGCGGAACGCCGTGGCTTTTCCTCCGGCGCGAAGAACTCCGGCTCTCATATTCCCGTTCCCTGTCGGCAGAACGCTTCTTCCGGCCGGATCTGCCGTCATTATCGTTTTCGTATTCGCTGCTGTCATAGTCATAGTCTTCGTCATCTACAGCGGCAAAGTCATCCTCATAATCCGCAGCCGTCTTCCAGTGCGGATGACGGTCGTCCTGCTGCTTACGGCTCTCCGACATATCAATCGTCATATCGGTATCATCTTCATAAGTCACTTCAAAATCATCGTCAAATATATCAGAAAAATCTTTTTTGGGGCTCATGGAATCCCTCTCTTTCTTAAAAATAACAGCTCCGGGTGCCAAAACTGAAAATTCCATATTATGTTAGCGCCTTTTTTACAGATTCTCAAGGCTTATGGAAGATTTTTTTAAAAGAATTCATCTTTATAAATCGACAGAAACAAAAACAATATTGTATTAAAAACGCGAAATATATTCCTTTTATTTTGTTATACGACGACTTATAATAAACAATAGAGTGACAGAGTCGGGGAAAATGTATATCTACAAAGTGTGTATGGAGAAAAAATTATGAAAAATGACGAACTCAGAACCGGTATCGAATTAATGAAAGACTGGATCTTTACAGATCGGAACGGGGCAGATACAAAGGTGGATCTGCCTCATACATGGAACGCAAAAGACGGACAGGACGGAGGAAACGATTATTACAGAGGGACATGTCATTACCGTACTGTTTTTCGGAAGCCGGATTTTGACCCGGAGACACAGAGAGTCTATCTGGAGTTCCGGGGAGTGAATGCCACTGCCGACGTGGAGCTGAACGGACAGAACGCGATGCATCATGATGGCGGATATTCTACTTTCCGGAAAGATATCACAGATCTGCTGGACGATGAGAATACTTTGAAGGTCGCGGTTGACAACAGTGTCAACAACAGAGTATATCCCCAGAAGGCAGACTTTACTTTTTATGGCGGGATCTACAGAGATGTGCTGCTGCGGATCGTTCCGAAGGAGCATTTCGAACTTGATTATTACGGCGGCGAGGGAGTGAAGATCACACCGACAGTCGAAGGAAAGGACGGTGTTGTCCGTGTGGAAAGCTACCATCATACGGATGACGCGCAGGTTGAGATCATTCTTCTGGATGCCGGCGGAAAGGAAGTCGCAAAAGGGACCGGAACGGATGCTCTGCTGCGAATACCGGGTGTCCGTCTATGGGATGGAGTAGAAGACCCCTATATGTATAATGCTTCCGTAACCCTGAAAAAAGGAGATAAAATCCTTGATAATGTCTGTGTTCCATTCGGGGTACGTACTTTTAAAGCAGACCCGAAGGAGGGATTCTTCCTGAACGGAAGATCTTATCCGCTCCGCGGAGTGTCCAGACATCAGGACAGAAAAGGAATCGGAAACGCACTGACAAAAGAACACCACAGGGAGGACATGGAATTGATCCGTGAGATCGGGGCAAATACGATCCGTCTTGCGCATTACCAGCATGATCAGTATTTTTATGATCTGTGCGATCAGTACGGAATGATCGTCTGGGCCGAGATTCCATATATCTCCGAGCATATGCCCGAGGGACGGGATAATACATTGAGTCAGATGAAGGAGCTGATCGTACAGAATTACAATCATCCGAGCATCGTTACTTGGGGGGTGTCCAATGAGATCACGATTTCTACAAAAGATAAGCGTGATATGTTGGATAATCACCGTCAGCTCAATGATCTCTGCCACCGGATGGACCCGACACGTCCTACAACATTGGCGTGTTATGCCATGTGCGGTCCTTTCAACAAAGTGGCGCACCTGTCCGATCTGGTAAGCTGGAATCTCTATCTGGGGTGGTATGTCCCGGGACTGTTCCTCAACGACTGGTGGATCAGCTTTTTCCATCTGGTCTATCCCAAAAGGTGTTTAGGATATTCGGAGTACGGCTGTGAGGGAATGCCGAACCTGCATTCATCACATCCCCGCAGAGGCGACCATACAGAAGAATATCAGGGAATCTATCATGAATTCATGCTGAAATGTTTCGAGCGTCATCCGTATATGTGGAATACACACGTATGGAATATGTTCGACTTCGCGGCGGATGCCCGTAATCAGGGCGGAGAGCCGGGGATGAACCACAAGGGTCTGATGACATTTGACCGGAAGATCAAGAAGGACAGCTTCTATATCTATAAGGCATATTGGAGCAAAGAACCTTTTGTTCATCTGTGCGGCAGCCGGTATGTGGACAGACCGGAGACGACGACAAAAGTGAAGATCTATTCCAACCAGAAACATGTCGCGCTCTATGCGAACGGCAAGCTGGTGGAAGAGAAAGACGGGGACAAGGTGTTTATATTTGATGTTCCGCTTGAAGGAGAGGTACATTTGGAAGCTGTGGCAGGAGAATGCAGAGATAAGTGTATGATCCGGCATACAGATACACCGAATCCGGCATATAAACTGAAGAAGAGCAGCGGAAAGAGCGAAAACTGGGTTTGATGCCGCTCCCGTCAGTATTATCAGCAACAGCGTGAAGCATGGAGATAGATTAATTGTAACTCGGCAATGTGTCAGAACCGGAACATGGACCGGTTTTGACGGGATTACGGAAAGAGAGGGATGAAATTTCTGATCTTTCCGAGGATGAAGGAGGATGAATATGGAAAAGAAAAAAGGCACAGGAGTCAGAAAATGGGGGATTCTGACGGGCGTGTTTGCCGTGCTTCTGATTGCCCTGATCGTAGGGACCACAATTGCTTTTCAATATGCAACGACCATTAATGTGGCATTGAACGTATCCACCTATAAAATCATCAAAGGTGATTCTGATGAAGATACGGAATATTTTACAAGCGATTTCGCTTCAGATGAGGAGCGGGTTGCATACGAGGAAGAGCTGTGTGCCACAGTGGAAGCGGAAGGCGCCACACTGCTGAAAAACGATAATGAGGCGCTTCCCCTTTCCGAAGGAGCAAAAGTCAGCCTGTTCGGACACGGATCAGTTGATCTGGTGTACGGCGGAACAGGATCCGGATCAGTCGATACGGAAAACGCTCCTACATTAAAAGATGCCCTGACCTCATACGGCATCGAGGTAAATGAGACGCTGTGGGATCTCTACTCGTCAGACGAGATGATGGAGAATTACAGCCGGATAACTCCTGACGCGATCTCAGACACATTGGAGGCGAATACCCAGTACGCGGTAAACGAAGCTCCGTGGAGCACGATCGAAGAAGGCGCGGGAGACAGCTTTGCCGATTACGGCGACGCGGCTATCGTTGTACTTTCACGCTCCGGCGGCGAAGGCGCGGATCTTCCAAGCGGGGAAAACGGAACAGATGATGATTATATCTCCGGATTGGAAGGCGATGGAAATTATCTGGAACTTTCTCAGGAGGAACAGGATCTTCTGGCGGGGCTGAAGGAGCTGAAAGACGAAGGCGTATTTGACAGGATCATCGTGCTTCTGAATTCATCGAATGCCATTGAGCTGGATTTCCTCAATCCGGATATCTGCGGCGTGGATTACGGTGTTGATGCATGTATGTGGATCGGTGACGTGGGACAGACCGGAATCAACGGCGTAGCCCAGCTGATCTCAGGCGAAGTCAGCCCGTCCGGATGCCTTGTGGATACATTCTGCTATGACAATCTGACAAATCCTGCAATGTATAATTTCTATACTCAGGCATATACCAACGCGGATGAGTATGATCTGCTGACGGATGGAGCGGATGTGCAGGGAATGTACAGCGTCTATCAGGAAGGCATCTATCTCGGATACCGTTACTATGAGACAAGGTACGAGGACGCTGTCATGGGAACCGGCAATGCAGGCGACTATGACTATAATACAGCGGTGGCATATTCCTTTGGATACGGCATCAGCTACACCGATTTTGAGTACAGTGATTTTAGTGTAGCCGCATCCGACGATGGATTTGACGTTACCGTAACAGTAACGAACGTAGGAGATACATATTCAGGAAAGAAGACCGTTCAGGTTTATTTCCAGTCACCGTACACGGACTATGACAAGGAAAACGGAATTGAAAAGGCATCCGTAGAGCTCTGCGGATACACGAAGACAGATACACTCGAGCCCGGGGCATCCGAGACAGTGACGATCCATGTGGATCTGACGGAACTCCGCACCTATGATTCCAATAACGCGCAGACTTATATCCTGGACGCAGGCGATTACTACTTCACAGTCGCGGACGGCGCGCATGAAGCAGTGAATAATGTTCTGGCAGCAAAAGGATATACACCGGATAATTCCGAGGCAATGGACGCGGAAGGCGATGCGGACATGACATACAAATGGAATAATCCGGAGCTTGATACAACGATCTTTGCTACATCTGAAGCTACAGGCGCAGAGATCACAAACCTGTTTGACGAAGCAGACCCGAACAAGAGCAGCGACTCTCCGGGTGAAGTTACATGGCTGTCCAGATCTGACTGGGAGGGAACATTCCCGACAGAACCGGCGGAACTGAGCGCGAACGAGACTTTAGCTGAATCTCTTGAGTTTACCCAGTATGATCCGGATGATTATGAGACAACGGAGATGCCTACACTGGGAGCGGACAACGGACTTGCCCTGGCTTCTCTGATCGGAGCGGATTATGACGATCCGCTGTGGGATGATCTGCTGGATCAGCTGGAATTTGATGAAATGGTCAATACGATCACGCTTGGATTCCACAACACGGCGGCTATCCCTTCTATCGGAAAGGCAGCTACCAAAGATGAGAACGGTCCGCAGGGCCTGACGGCGGCGCTGACAGGCGGAGAGTCCGCGATGTGTTATACATCCGAGGATATCATGGCCGCGACATTTAATGAAGATCTCTTATATGATCTTGGACGATGCATTGGTGAAGACTGTCTGGCAATGGGATACTCGGGACTGTACGGACCCGGCGTCAACATGCACCGTACCGCTTATTCGGGAAGAAACTTCGAGTACTATTCCGAGGATCCGTTTATCGCGGGAACGATCTGTGCGGCAGAGGTACAGGGCATCCAGTCCAAGGGTGTGTATGTATATCTTAAACATGTCGCTCTCAATGATTCCGAGTCCAGCAGACGCGGTGTCAACACATGGATCAACGAGCAGACGGCAAGGGAAATCTACCTTGAAGTCGCGGATAAGGCAGTGACCGATGGCGGCGCATGGTGTACTATGAGCGGATTCAACCGCTGGGGCACACAATGGTGCGGTGAGTATGAAGCCCTGCAGACCGACTATCTGCGCGGTGAGCTTGGCATGCGCGGTATGAGTATCACAGATTACTCCGGGTCCAGTCAGTACATGGATCTCTGCGACGCTCTGATCGCGGGAACGGATATCTGGGACAGCCCGGATTCCACGATCCATACTACAAACGCTTACAACTATGAGGATGATGCGTTCATCGTTACACAGATGCGGGAAGCAATGCACAACATCCTGTACACGGTTGTGAACAGCAACGCTATGAACGGTCTGTCCGAGTCTGACCGTCTGGAGTCTGTAACTCCGTGGTGGCAGCTCGCTCTGTATGCCGCGATCGCGGTATTCGCGGTGCTTACTGTATTGAGCATAGTGATGCTGGTGCGCGCGGTCCAGAGGAAAAAGGCGAACGCCGTAAAGAAATAAAGGCGTACAGTGAATGAAATAAGTGATTAGTCTCCCTCCCGGTCCCCTGTGGCCGGGCGGGACAGCTTTAGAGGTGAACAATATGAAACAGGAGACAACAAAAGCGGCATCTCCCAACGCGGTGAATCGCGCGAAGATATACCAGCTTGTTCTTTTCCCCATGAATAACGGGGCGACGAATGTATATTACATTCTGACCATGAACTTTATCGCATACTATGCCAATGGAGTACTGGGACTTCTGCTGGCTTTCGCAACTACTATGGTTACGCTTATGCGCATCTTCGATGCCATAACTGATCCCATTATCGGCGCGATCATGGACCGTACTTCTACAAAATGGGGAAAATTCAGACCGTTTATGGTCATCGGAAATGTGATCATGATCATTTCCTCGATCCTTATGTATTTCGGAACAAGAGTAATCTCGGAAGATATGATGTGGCTGCGCTATGTATGCTTTGTGCTTTTCTATGCGCTGTATGTTATCGGATATACATTCCAGACATCCGTAACACGTTCCGGTCAGACCTGCCTTACCAACGATCCGAAGCAGAGACCTCTGTTTACGATCTTCAATACAGTTGCAAGCCTGATCGGCATGGGACTTGTGCAGTTCCTTGCTCCTATCATCACAGGCGGTAATTACGGCAGCGAAGAGTTCTTTAATATTATGATTCCGCTGGCTATGATCGTATCTGCCGTTATGACCGTCCTTGCCATTATCGGAATCGCCGGCAAAGACCGTCCGGAGTACTTCGGTATCGGCGGTGACAGCGGAAAAGAAAAAGTGGAGATAAAAGAATATATTCAGATCCTTGGAGCAAATAAAGAGCTTCAGCGTCTGATGGTAGCAGGGGCGGGATGCAAACTCGCGTTTTCTATCGCTACGAATATGACTGTCCTGAGCATGCTGTACGGGGCCATGATGAACAATTACAGCGGGCTGTATCTGCCCATGATGGTCATCGGATATGTGTTCTCTGTTCCGTTCTTCCTGCTGACTGTGCGGACGTCTCAGAAAAAAGGACAGAAGGCGTCTCTGGTATTCTATATCAAGATTGCCCTTGTCATGTATGTCGGAGTGCTTGTGCTGTTGTTCCTGTGGAAGCAGGATGTGGCGTCAGTGAATCTGAGTCTGACTAATATTAATCTGTACACAGTGTTGTTCGTACTTTTCTTCGGAATCGGATACGGGGCATATTATGCTACGGCAGACATGCCTATCCCGATGGTGGCGGACTGCTCGGATTACGAGACATTCCGTTCGGGAAGATATATTCCGGGCATCATTGGCACGCTGTTCTCGCTGGTTGACAAGTTGGTGAGTTCTCTCGGCTCCACTATCGTCGGACTTGCCGTGACGGCGATCGGCCTTTCAACATTGCCGGATGGAACTACTCCATATTCAAGCGGAATGCACGGGCTGGTCATCATCCTCTTCTGCGTGGTGCCGATGATCGCATGGATCGCAACGCTGATCGCCATGCACGGTTATAAGCTGACCGGCGCAAGGATGAAAGAAATCCAGGCTATCAATGCGGTTCGGAGAGACGCGGTGAATAATGGTATGAGTATTCAGGATGCATTGGAGAAGTGGAAGACTATCGATCAGGTTCCTGAAGAATATATTGAGAAATAAATAAACGACAGTAAGATCAGTGAAAGAGAAGGCGGCTGCCCCGACACGGGCGGCCGCCTTCTCTTTCTGAAATTCCGTATAAAATTGTCCGCCAGATCATTTTACAGGTTCAGGAATTTTTTCGCGTTGTTGTAACTGATATCCGCGACCATCTTTTTCAGATAGTCCATATCCTTCGGATATTCTCCGTTATCCACCTTATTTCCCACATATTCACACAGAATACGGCGGAAATACTCATGTCTCGGGAATGACAGGAAACTTCTGGAGTCTGTCAGCATACCGATAAAAGTGGAGAGAAGCCCTGTGTGCGCAAGAGCCTCCATCTGCTGTTCCATTCCATATTTGTGATCACAGAACCACCATGCGCTTCCCAGCTGCACCTTGCCTCTGTATCCGTGAGCATTGCTCTGGAAGTTGCCGGCCATAGCCGCGAGCATATCGGCATCCTTCGGGTTAAGATAGTACAGGATAGTCTTTGGCAGTTGATCGGATCGGTCCATTGCATCAAGCAGACCCGCAATCTGGGGAGCGAAGCAGAAGTCGTTCAGACTGTCAAGCCCGGTATCCGGTCCGAGTTTTTTAAACAGACGGGTAGAATTGTTGCGGATAGCTCCGATGTGTAATTGCATGACAATGCCGCGACTGCAGTATTCTTTCCCGAGTTCGGTCAGAAGATAAGCCCGGTATTTCGCACATTCTTCCTTTGTCGGAAGTACGCCGTCCATCCGTCTGCGGTAGATTGCGTCCGCCTCTTCAAAGGTACACGGACGGTAGAAATCGCCCTCCAGACTGTGGTCGCTGATCCGGCATCCGCAGGAACAGAAATAATCCAGCCGTTCTCCGAGAAGATCCATCAGATCTGAAAGAGAAGAAAGCTGTCGGTTATAGGTTTCGGCTGCCTTATTGATATAGGCGGAAAAATCTTCTTTGTCCACTGCCATTGCCTTTTCGGGCCGGAATGTAGGAAATACTCTGATTTCACAGCCCTCTTCTTTCAGCCGACGGTGCGCGTTCAGGTCATCCATCGGATCATCTGTCGTACACAGTACATCTACATTCTGCTTTTTCAGCAGCCCTCTGGCGCTGAAGTCCGGCTGTGCCAGCCGGTCATTACATGTTTCCCAGATCCGGTCTGCCGTTGCGGGAGTAAGGGACTCATAAATCCCGAAATATCTTGCCAGCTCAAGATGGGTCCAGTGGTAGAGGGGATTCCCGAACGCATTTTGCACCGTTCCTGCCCATGCGTTAAATTTGTCGCGGGGCTTGCCGGAACCGGTCACAAGTTCTTCGGGGATACCATTGGCGCGCATGGCGCGCCATTTGTAATGGTCGCCGCCAAGCCACGCCTCCGTGATCGTTGAAAAGCGCGCGTCCTCAAGGATCTCTGACGGATTCAGATGATTGTGGAAATCCAAAATCGGAAGATGTTCTGCGGATTCGTGATAGAGTTCGCGGCCTGTTTCGGATTTTAAGAGAAAATCGTCATGGATAAAAGTCTGCATATATTTTGTCTCCTTTTTGTTAGTGGATGGCTTTGTCTGTTATCGGCTCATTTCAAGTTGAATTCCTGTATTTTTATGCGCCTGAATTACAGTTTCGATCTCTTTGATATCTGATGTGGGAAGATCACCGGGGACCGTGTTTTTTACTGCGCTTGTGGCATTACCGATCTCAAGCGCCCTCCGGCAGTTGTCGTGGTCTGAGAGCAGCCCGTACAGAACACCGGAGACATAAGCATCTCCGCTTCCGATCCGGTCAATGACTTCAATGTTTCGATAAGGTTCTTCTTCGTAATAGGTGTCTGTTTTTGCATCGTAGATCACTGATCCGAAAGTATGGACTTTCGGGCTGTGAACAACGCGATGGGTAGAAGCGACGATAGAAATCGGATAATCTTCTGTAAAACTCTTCATTATACTTTTTGCATTTCCTTCCTTGAGAAATGTAAGACGGGCTGTCTCATCAGAACAGAAGAAGATATCAACATATGGCAGGATCTGCTCGATATATTTTCTTGCCTCATCGCCTGTCCACAGATTCCCCCGGAAGTTTACATCGAACGAAATAACGGCGCCGGCTTCTTTGAATCTCCGGATCATTTCCATAGCCGTCCTGCGGCATTGGGGGCTGAGCGCAAGCGTGATCCCGCTTGTGTGAAAACACCGTGCAGAAGTGTAGAGAGAATCATCAAAGTCATCCATAGACAGGTTGTTGATCGAGGAATGTCTCCTGTCGTAGACGACTCCGGGTTTGCGCGGATAGGCTCCGTTTTCATAATAATAGATACCAAGACGCGCATCGGGAGAATCATCGTAGACAAGATAATCATCACTGACACCGCAGAACCGGATACGGTTTTTCGCAAAAGTTCCGATATCATTTGCGGGAAGTTTGGATATGATTCCTGTCCTGAGACCGAGCAGAGAGACACCGGATACAACATTGAGCTCCGCGCCTCCGACCTGCTTGCGGAGCATATCTCCCTTTACGAGACGTTCATTGTCGGGAGGGGAGAGACGGAGAAGGACTTCTCCAAGAGACAGGAGATCAAAAGATCTTTCGGAATTGTTCATAAATATACCTCCGTTATGGTTTGAGGATGCGGGGATGCACATGGCAGAAGCATCCCCGCATATATGGTAAGGTCTATATGTAAACCGTGACGTCTGTATTAGCGCTGGACACGTCCGGAAGCGTCCCCGCCTGCCAGTCTCAGCACCTCATCGGCAGACACCATATTGAAGTCTCCTTCAATTGAATGTTTCAGGCAGGAAGCGGCGACCGCGAATTCGATCGTTGCCTGTGAGTCATAGCCGTTCAGGCATGCGCAGATCAGACCGCCGCCGAAGCTGTCGCCTCCTCCCACACGGTCAACGATGTGCATGGCATATTTTTTGCTGAAATAATAATCTGTTCCGTCATAGAGCATGGCTGACCAGTTATTGTCATTTGCGGAAACGGATTCGCGGAGCGTGATAGCCACTTTGGAAAATCCGAACCGGTCGGCAAGCTGTTTCGCAACGTCTTTATATCCCTCGCGGTTGACTTCGCCTTTCGAGACGTCGGTATCAGCGGCCCTGATGCCGAATACATCGGCGGCGTCTTCCTCATTCGCTATGCATACATCTACATATTTGCAGAGCTCGCCCATTACCTGACCGGCTTTTTCTCTGGACCACAGTTTATTTCTGTAATTCAGATCGCAGGAAACGGTAACGCCCGCATCCTTTGCCGCTTTACACGCTTCGAGACAGATAGCCGCGACGTTGTCGTTAAGAGCGGGAGTAATGCCGGTGAAATGGAACCAGTCGGCTCCGTCAAAAATATCTTTCCAATTAAAATCGGAAGCCTCTGCTGTTGATATCGATGATCCGGCGCGGTCGTAGATAACCTTAGAAGGCCGCTGGGACGCTCCTTTCTCAAGAAAATAGATGCCGACTCTGTCGCCGCCTCTTGCGATGAAAGAAGTGTTCACACCGTATTTTCTGAGAGAATTGACAGCCGCCTGCCCGATTTCGTGTTTCGGGAGTTTTGTGACAAATTTCGCGTCAAACCCGTAATTTGCAAGTGAAACGGCAACATTTGCCTCTCCTCCGCCGTATGTGGCGCCGAAGCTGTCGGCCTGCACAAAACGATAATACCCTTCCGGCGCGAGCCGCAGCATAATTTCTCCGAATGTAATTACTTTTTTAGCCATAATTTATTCACCTCTGATTTCCTTAACAATTTCCGCAGCTTCCCTGACAAGTTCGCGGATTCTTTCAAAGTTGCCTGCTTTTATAAGATCACCTTTGACCATCCAGCTTCCGCCGCATGCAAGGATCTTATCGCATGAGAGATAATCCCTGACATTATTTGCGTTAATGCCGCCGGTAGGCATAAACTTCATCCCTACATAAGGGGCGGCGATGGCTTTGATATAGGCAAGCCCACCGGCCTGCTCGGCAGGAAAGAATTTGACGACATCAAGCCCGTTCTCTATCGCCTGTTCGACATCGCTGGGGTTTGCGCATCCGGGAGTAACGGGAATATCCTTATCTACGCAATATTTAACGATTCTGGGATTAAGGCCCGGGCTTACGATAAACTTTGCGCCCGCATCCACTGCCCGGTCCACCTGATCTGTCGAGAGGACGGTCCCCGCCCCTACAAGCATTTCGGGGAATTTTTCCGATATGATCCGGATAGACTCTTCTGCCGCGGGGGTCCGGAAAGTAACCTCAGCGCAGGGCAGTCCGCCATCGCACAGCGCACGGGCAAGCGGCTCGGCATCTTTGGCGTCATCCAGTACAACTACGGGAATGATGCCGGTTTTTTCGATCCTTTTCAGTACATCGTTCATGTTGTCTCCTCCTTTAAGTTCCATAATATGAAACAAAATTAAAAAATAATATTTTATAATATTAATAATACTCTGCCCTCTATAAAACGTCAAGCGCGAAATTGAAAAGTTTGATCATGTTGATATTTATTTGGGAATATGGTATTGTTATTCCACAATATGGAACGCCCGCGAGGGCAGTATAGGAGGTATCATATGGAGGAAAAGAATCCGATCCAGGTGGCGGACCGGCTGTTCGGTACCCTTGAGATGCTTGTCGAGAACGGCAGCGCGGGGCTGAAAGAAGTAAGCGAAAGAATGGAACTGAATAAAAGCACAGCCCACAGGATACTTAATTCACTGGTCTGTATGGGATATGTAAAACAGAATGAGACGAGCGGAAAATATGAGCCGACGTTTAAACTTGTGGACATGGCGGGGAAGATCATGGACAACACGGATATTGTCTATATTGCGCGTCCCTGTCTCCGCCGCCTGATGGAACAGGCGCAGGAAACAGTCCATTTTGTGGAACGGGACGGAGTGGACGCTGTGTATATTGACAAGGTGGAATCTATGCGCAACGGAATACAGTTGATTTCCCGCATCGGAAGCCGGATCCCCCTGTACTGTTCCGGCGTGGGAAAGGCGATCGCCGCGTATATGGAAGAAGCGGAACTGGAAAAAATGTGGAAGAACAGCCGGATCCGGGCGCTGACGCCCTATACGGTCACAGATTTCGCCGCATATAAAAAAGAGCTTGAAGATGTGCGGAACAAAGGTTATGCGCTTGACAACGAAGAGAATGAAAGAGGAGTTCGATGCATTGCCGTAAGCCTCAGGGAGCATACCGGACGGCGGCGGTACGCTTTCAGCATTTCCGCGCCTGTCAGCCGGATGGACGCCGAAAGGGTACGCAGCCTTGCCGGGTATATCCTTGAGACGAAGCGGCAGATCGAGAGAAAGATCAATGGTCTGCGTGCATGACTTTTTTCTGGTACTGTTTTGGGGAAAGCCCGTAAGTTCGTTTAAACACACGTATAAAATAATTAATGTCATTATATCCGCAGGCGGTGGCAATAGCAGTAACCGGCAGGGAAGAAGAGTTGATCAGCGCGATCGCCTTCCTCATTCTCGTCTGATGGATAAAGTCTGTCAGTGTGCTCCCCGTTTCCTTTCGAAAAAGATTGGAAAGATATGTTTTCGATACATTGAACCTTTTTGAGAAAAAATTCAGGTTCAGCTCCTCGGCATAATGGAAATCGACATATGAGATGATTTCCTTTATCACGCCTGAGTAACCTTTCATAGCGTAATTTTTTACAAGAAGGCAGTATTTATGTACCATTTCATCGGTGAGCATCTTCACATCGTTTATCGAGGTCATCCTGTTTATCAGGACAGCGAAACGTGTAGAGAGCTCGTCGATATACAGGGGATGTACTCCGCCCGATTCCGCGGCTTTCCGGCAGAGCGTGTTGTGGATTATGGCCAGATGCTGCTGATTTCTGAGAGGATCCTTATCTCTGGCACGGATGTGGTATGAGATGAATTTTTCATGCATTTCGTGCGCCTGGTCATAATCTCCTGCAGAAATTGCCGACATCAGTTCGTTTTCGATCCTGTACCGTTCGGCAATGCTGTCTTTTGCCATCTGAGGGTTGTCCCTTACAGTGTTAAAGATATTGTTATCACTGCGGAAAAGAATGCGGTCCGCAGGCAGATGTTCCAGATGATATTCGATCCCGAAGAGACCGGACGCAAGAGTCCGGACGAGCTGTTCGTATGTGCCGGCATTGTCAACAACAGGAGCAGCGCTGTAAAAACCCGAAATATCCTCATACAGCCGTTCCGGCATCTGATTATTCCGCATAATGGAGCGAATCTCATCGGCGGATCTGTTTCCTTCGGAAAACGGACCCACAAATAACCATGGAGCATCGCCTTCGGACAGATATTTTTCCGGAATGCGGAGATATAGATGATGAAAAAGGAAGGTGTCCGTACTTGTGACCAGCGTATTTTTGTCCGTGATATTCTCAAGCGAGTCAAAGAAATTGTCGTAAGAAAAATTATTGTAGAGCCGCTCGCGGAAACGGTTGTCGATCATATTAAGATTTGACTTATTCTTTTTCAGGACGAACGCGTTTACATTTGTTGAATTCAAAGTTTTTGTAAATAATTTTAAAACGTCTAAATCACTTAATTCCATTTGGTATCTCCATAAGAACAAAAAATCATAAAATAATACAAAATTTTATGCTTAGCAATATTAACACAAAATTGTACGATTTTCAACGTAAATTATTATAGCTAATATCCGAAAAAGATATTATTCTATATTATAAGCCAATTTGCTTTCAGAAGGGATGTGATACAGTAAGCGATCCATTGCTTCGAACTGTGAGCAGGACGGGAACGGCGGAGCAGGGGGCATTTCAGAGAAAGATGGCATAAGATACCGGATTTGATCAAAAAATTAAGAAGAAAGCAGGTAAAAACTATGGAAATGACACTGAGATGGTATGGTAGTAAATTTGATACAGTCACGTTGCAGCAGATACGGCAGATCCCCGGGGTGACAGGCGTGATCACAACGCTTTACGACACATCGCCGGGAGAAGTCTGGAGCCGTGAGCGTATCCGCGCGATGATTGATGAGGTGGAGGCGTCCGGCCTTCGTGTTTCCGGGATCGAAAGCGTCAACGTGCATGACGCGATCAAAACAGGGGCTCCGGATCGGGATATGTATATTGACAACTATATCGAGACGCTGGAAAATCTCGGCAAAGAAGATATTCATCTTGTGTGCTATAATTTCATGCCGGTGTTTGACTGGACAAGAACAGAGCTTGCAAGGGTAAGACCCGACGGGTCTACGGTACTCGCGTATACACAGGAGGCTGTGGATGCTTTGGATCCCGAAGATATGTTCAATTCCATATCAGGAGATATGAACGGAACGGTCATGCCCGGATGGGAGCCGGAGAGAATGGAACATATCAAAGAACTCTTCGAGATGTATAAAGATGTGGATGGAGAGAAACTGTTTGCAAATCTGGTATATTTTCTTGAACGTATTATGCCGGTATGTAACAAATATGATATTAAGATGGCGATCCATCCGGACGATCCGGCATGGAGTGTGTTCGGCCTGCCGAGGATCATCATAAATAAGGAAAATATACTCCGTCTTATGAAAGCGGTGGATGATCCGCATAATGGCGTGACATTCTGTTCAGGGTCTTACGGCACAAATCTTAAGAACGATCTTCCGGATATGATCCGTTCGCTGAAAGGGCGGATCCATTTCGCGCATGTGCGTAACCTGAAATTCCATTCCCAGAAAGATTTCGAAGAGGCGGCGCATCTGTCTTCCGACGGTTCGTTTGATATGTATGAGATCATGAAAGCACTCTATGAGATCGGTTTTGACGGTCCGATCCGTCCGGATCACGGAAGAATGATATGGGGTGAGGTCGCGATGCCGGGATACGGACTCTATGACCGTGCTCTTGGCGCAACATACCTGAACGGCCTGTGGGAGGCTATCAAGAAAGGAGCCGAAAGATCATGAGATTAAATGAAGCAGGACTTAAAAACAGGACAGAGTGGGAGTCAAAAGGTTATGATCTCCCGAAGTTTGACAGAGAGAAAGTTACGGCAGCCACAAAAGCTGCGCCGAAGTGGATCCATTTCGGCGCCGGAAATATTTTTCGCGCGTTTCAGGCGAATGTGGCTCAGAATCTGCTGAACAGCGGGACGATGGACACCGGACTGATCGTTGCCGAAGGATATGACTATGAGATCATTGAAAAGATGAACCGTCCTCATGACGGATACAGTATTCTCGTTACGCTCAAGGCTGACGGCACTGTGGAGAAGACGGTAGTGGGAAGCGTAGTCGAGTCACTTGCCCTTGATTCCGAAAATGAGTCGGACTTCGGAAGGCTGAAGGAGATTTTTACATCGGATTCGCTCCAGATGGCCGGCTTCACGATCACGGAAAAGGGGTACAGCCTTGTAAACGGGAGAGGCGAGGAACTGCCCGATGTTACAGAAGACATGAAGAACGGACCGGACAAGCCGAAGAGCTATATCGGAAAAGTGGTGTCCCTGCTGTATACCCGCTATCAGGCCGGCAGAAAACCGATCGCCATGGTGAGCATGGATAACTGTTCGCATAACGGAGATAAACTGTACGCGGCTGTCACCGCGTTCGCGAAAAATTGGTCTGAGGCAGGCATCGTTGAAAAGGGATTTGAAGAGTATGTCACGGATAAGACCATGGTCTCATTTCCGTGGTCTATGATCGACAAGATCACGCCGCGTCCGGACCCGTCTGTTGAAGAGATCCTGAAAGAAGACGGAGTTGAAGAGCTTGCCCCCGTCATTACGTCAAAGAAGACGTATATCGCGCCGTTTGTCAATGCGGAGGAGTGTGAATATCTTGTCATAGAGGATTCCTTCCCGAACGGGCGCCCGCCTCTGGAAAAGGGCGGAATTATGTTTACGGAGCGTGAAACCGTGGACAAAGTGGAAAAAATGAAAGTATGTACATGCCTGAATCCGCTCCATACCGCGCTCGCTGTTTTCGGCTGCCTGCTCGGTTATGTGAAGATATCTGACGAGATGAAGGATGCTGAACTCAAAAAACTGGTGCAGACGATCGGCTACGAAGAAGGACTTCCGGTTGTTGTAGATCCCGGTGTTCTGGATCCGAAAGAGTTTATTGATACAGTGATCAATGTACGGATCCCGAATCCGTTTATGCCGGATACGCCGCAGCGTATCGCAACAGATACTTCGCAGAAGCTGGCGATCCGGTTTGGCGAGACGATCAAGGCATATGCTGCATCTGACGAACTTGATGTGGCGGATCTGAAATTAATACCGCTTGTATTTGCAGGATGGCTGCGCTATCTTATGGCAGTAGACGACACAGGTGAAAGTTTTGAGTTAAGCCCGGATCCGCTGCTTGATACTGTATGCCCGTATGTAAAGGACATCTGTCTCGGCGGGAATAACGATGATGTAGAAGAAAAGATCCGGCCGATTCTCGAAAACGCTTCGATTTTCGGCGTCAACCTGTATAATATCGGGATGGCAGACAAGGTATGCGGTTATTTCAAAGAGATGACGGCAGGTAAAGGAGCCGTGAGAGCGACGCTGCAAAGATATGTTTAAAAAAATAAGTTATCAGTAACTGTACGTGCAAATCCTCACAAGCTCTGCATAATAGTTCCGTATGGATCCGGTTTCGGTATACGGAATGGAGATGCGGAGCCTGTGAGGTTTTTTATGAATATTATATCCATATCCGAAGAAACCTGCCGAAAAATTGCATGGCAGGCTTGACAAAGCAGTATCCGCTTGGTAATATTATAGAGGATAAAACAGAGCGCAATCTGTTTTTGGAACGGGAAGGAGAAAAACCGATGAGAAAGCAGGTATTTTCATTACTTGTAGATAATAATCCCGGAGTTTTGAGCCGGATCTCGGGACTGTTCAGCCGTCGCGGTTACAGCATTGACAGCATTACGGCGGGCATGACGGCAGACCCCAGATTCACCCGCATCACTGTCGTATCGTCAGGGGACGAACTGATCCTTTCTCAGATTGAGAAACAGGTAAGGAAGCTGGAAGACGTAGTTGCGATCAAAGTGCTCAAAGACGAAGAATCTGTATGCCGTGAACTGATCATGGTCAAGCTTCGCGCCGATGCGTCGCAGAGAGGAGAGATCATCTCGGTGGCTGATATTTTCCGGGCGAAGATCGTTGACGTGGAAGAGGATTCCCTGATCGTCGAACTCACGGGAACACAGAATAAACTGGAAGCATTCCTGAATCTTCTGAAAGGGTATGAGATACTGGAACTGGCAAGGACAGGAATCACCGGACTTTCCAGAGGAAGCAAGGATGTAGCATATCTATAATTTAATCATTTAGGAGGAATACAAAATGGCAGCAAAAATTTATTATCAGGAAGATTGTAATCTTTCCCTTCTGGAAGGAAAGACGATCGCGATCATCGGCTACGGCAGTCAGGGACATGCTCATGCGCTGAATTTAAAGGAATCCGGATGCAATGTCATCATCGGTCTGTATGAGGGAAGCCGGTCATGGTCGAAAGCCGAGGCACAGGGATTCGAGGTTTGCACATCCGCTGAGGCGGCAAAAAGGGCTGATATCATCATGATCCTGATCAATGATGAGAAACAGGCTGCATTATATAAGAATGATATCGAGCCGAATCTGGAAGAGGGCAACATGCTGATGTTTGCCCACGGGTTTAACATTCACTTCGGACAGATCGTACCGCCGGCAAATGTTGACGTTACAATGATCGCGCCGAAGGCTCCGGGACATACGGTAAGAAGCGAGTATCAGGCAGGCAAAGGCACTCCGTGTCTGGTGGCTGTTGAGCAGGACTATACAGGAAAGGCTCTTGACAAAGCACTGGTATACGGACTTGCGATCGGCGGTGAAAGAGCAGGTATCCTCGAGACGACATTCAGAACAGAGACGGAGACAGACCTCTTCGGCGAGCAGGCAGTTCTCTGCGGCGGTGTATGCGCACTGATGCAGGCAGGTTTCGAGACGCTGGTTGAGGCGGGATATGATCCGAGAAACGCGTACTTTGAGTGTATCCACGAGATGAAACTGATCGTTGACCTGATCTACCAATCGGGATTCGCCGGAATGAGATATTCTATCTCCAATACAGCAGAGTATGGCGACTACATCACAGGACCGAAGATCATCACAGAGGATACAAAGAAAGCAATGAAGAAGATTCTTTCCGATATTCAGGACGGTACTTTCGCAAAAGACTTCCTGCTTGATATGTCTGAGGCCGGCGGACAGGCACACTTCCGCGCTATGAGAAAACTGGCTTCCGAGCATCCGGCAGAGAAGATCGGCGAGGAGATCAGAAAACTCTACAGTTGGAGTGATGAGGATAAACTTATCAATAACTGATACTTGATCATACAATAATAGGTAAGCAATGGAACGTCCGGCAGTGATCTGCCGGGCGTTTTGTCATAACGCAGGACAATCAGACGAGAGGAGAAAAAATTGAAGGAGAAAGAGAACACAGCTCAGCCCGGTCAGCCGGAAACAGATAATAAAATATCGGGCGATAATGATTTCAGTAAGGGCAGCATCGTGCGGCATATACTCAGTCTCGCCGTTCCCATGACGCTGGCGCAGCTCATCAATGTGCTCTACAGTGTGGTGGACCGTATCTATATCGGACATCTGCCCCATGCATCCGCGCAGGCGCTGACCGGTATCGGGCTCTGCCTTCCGATCATTACGATCATATCCGCTTTTGCCAACCTGTTCGGAACGGGCGGCGCTCCGCTTTGTTCCATCGCGCGGGGAGGACATGAAGAGAAGCGGGCGGAAAGAGTGATGGGAAACTCTTTCTGCATGCTGCTCTTTACCGGCGCTGGGCTTATGATCCTCTGCCTTGCGCTGAAAAAGCCGATCCTGTATCTGTTTGGAGCAAGTGAGACAACCTACGGATATGCGAATGATTACATTACGATTTATCTGCTGGGGACGATCTTTGTTATGGTGAGTCTTGGCATGAATAATTTCATCAACGCGCAGGGATTCGGGAAAATGGGGATGCTGACCGTGCTTCTGGGCGCAGTTATGAATATCATTCTGGATCCGGTTTTGATCTTTGCATTTGATATGGGCGTACGGGGAGCAGCCGTAGCCACTGTGATATCTCAGGGGGCTTCCGCCCTGTGGGTATTTATTTTCCTGACCGGAAAGAAAGCCCTTTTCCGGCTCAACCGGGAATCCATGAAGCTGAAAGCATCGCTGATAAAAGAGATCACTTTCCTTGGAACATCCGGGTTTGTCATGTCTGTTACGAATGGTACTGTTCAGATCGTGTGCAACGCAGTGCTTGCCCGGTACGGCGGGGACCTCTACGTAGGGATCATGACAGTGATCAATTCCGTGCGCGAGATCGCCACACTGCCTCTGAACGGACTTACGTCAGGAGCACAGCCGGTCATGGGGTACAATTACGGAGCGGGCTGTTATAAAAGAGTGAAGGCTTCGATCAGATTTATTACAGCAGTGGGGATCGTATTTTCCCTGATCCTGTGGGCAGTCGTATTTCTGGAGCCGAGATTTTTCCTGCATTTGTTTACAACGGAACAGGAACTGATCGAAAAAGGCATCCCGGCACTGCAGATCTACTTCTGCGGAATTTTTATGATGGCGCTCCAGTTTGCGGGGCAGTCCACCAACGTGGCATTAAACCGGCCGAAACAGGCGGTATTTTTCTCTCTGTTCCGGAAAGTGATCATCGTTGTGCCGTTGACCATATTGCTGCCGGTGATCGGAGGTCTGGGGACGGACGGGGTGTTCTGGGCAGAACCGGTTTCAAATGTGATCGGAGGAACGGCCTGTTTTGTGACAATGCTCATTACAGTATGGCCATCGCTCAAGGAGAAAGGAGCGGACAGCTGACCTGAGAATCAAGAAAGGCATCCGCCTGACGGTGCGGATGCCTTTCTTGATCTCTATGTTAATTAAGCAATGCTGTTTACGGTTTTTGACAGACGGGAGATTTTTCTGGAAACGGTTCTTTTGTGATAAACACCTTTGCTTCCTGCCTTGGAAATCTCCGTGATCGCTGCCTGCAGAGCAGTCTTTGCAGCCTCTGCGTCTTTAGCGGCAACCGCGGCGTCAACTTTTTTGACGGCAGTCTTAACTTTAGACTTGATTGCTTTATTTCTTGCAGCTTTTGTCTCATTTACTAGAATTCTTTTCTTAGCGGACTTAATGTTAGCCAATCTGTACACCTCCCTATACAACATAAAATTTCAAAATGTGGATCATGTGTTCCGGCAGATTCGGACACGGACGCTCCACCGAAACATACTCATATATTCTATGATAACCGGAATTGCTTGTCAATACATATTTTAAGAATTATTGCAAAATATAGTAACAGCAGCTTCGCAAGAGAAATGAAAAGTGAGGACAGGATATGTTGAGAAATTACAGCGTAAGGACAGATCTTGCATTGGAGGAAAAAGAGCGTTTTGAATCGGATGATGTGGAAATCCAGGGGGTCGTGCTTGAGGAGGATTATGACGAGGAACAGGAATTCCGGGTAACAAGGGTGGAGATCCGGACGGAAAACGGTGCGAAGGCAATGGGAAAACCGGTGGGCACATATCTTACACTGGAAACCCCCAGACTGGCGCTTCCCGACGATGAGAGCCATATGAATATTGCGGCCGGATTATGTGAACATATCAGGGAGCTTGTCAGAAAGAATGCAGGCAACAAGGAGAAAGATCTGTCTGTGCTGGTTGTAGGGCTGGGAAACAGGGAGGTAACTCCGGATGCATTAGGACCTTATGTGGCGGATCATCTCGCCGTGACAAGACATATTGTGAAAGAATACGGAAAATATGCCATGGGACTTGAACATGCCAGTCTGGTCAGCGCCATTGTGCCGGGAGTTATGGGACAGACAGGAATGGAAACCACGGAGGTCGTCCGGGGCATTGTAAGAGAGACGCATCCGGATATGGTGATTGCCATTGACGCACTGGCGGCACGCAACAGCAAACGGCTGAACCGTACCGTGCAGATCGCGGATACAGGGATACATCCGGGTTCCGGCATAGGCAATAACCGTTCGGGCCTGACTGAGGAGTCGATCGGAGTTCCGGTTATCGGCATCGGTGTCCCGACAGTAGTGGATGCCGCGACGATCGTAAACGATACGATGGAAAATTTTATCTCGGCTCTCGAATCCTCTGATTCGCTAAAGGGAACCGGGGAAATCCTCAGATCTTATAATGCAGGCGAAAAGTATGAGTTTGTAAAAGAGCTGATCGCGCCTCATCTGAACGGCATGTTTGTAACTCCGAAAGATGTGGATGAGATGATCCGTCAGATCAGCCGTACGATTTCGGAAGCGCTCAACATGCTGTTTTCAGATTATGCATAACCATTGCACCGGATGCATACAATTTCAGGAGAACACAAAAGGAGGATGCTGCCGTATAATGAAGAGATCGGGCATGAGAAATTTAAGACAGGCAGGAACGGCAGCATTTGCCGTTCTTTTCACTGTATTCCTTATATATACCGGCATGGCGGGAAACAGAGACTGGAAATACTATATTCAGGAACAGATCATGGATAATGCGCAGTCAATGTATCTGCCGGTATTGAGCTGGGTAAACAGTACCCCGGGAAAAAGCATCGGAGAATGGATCAGAGAGAAATCACTTGCGTGGATCCCGCTTATAAGTTATGCGGATGATCATATATATTATGATTCTTCCATAGAGGATGCAGAGACGCTTGCAAAGATTCTGGAAGCCCAGGCCAACGATGAGAACGCCGTGGATGAAAACGGGAATCTGATCGGAGAATCAGACGAATCTGAGACAGATGCCGCAGCTGTTGTTTCTTCTGTAGATACTTCCATAGAAAAATTGAGGGATTTTGAATATCTGCTGAGTAATTTCTATACGGTAGACAGTTCTACCATGATTGATTCCGATCAGCTGGACGCTGACGATCTGCTCGGCCGAAGCATGAAGATCGATACCGAAACAGACGGTCCGAAAGTTCTGATCTATCACACGCACTCCCAGGAAGAGTTCGCTGATTCCACGTCAGGAGATACATCTACCAGTATAGTGGGAGTGGGAGAGTACCTGACACAGCTGCTGAATGAAAGAGGAATCGAGACGATCCACGATACCGGGGTATACGACATTATCAACGGTAAGCTGGACAGGAGTAATGCATATGAATATGCAGGAGAAGCAGTGGAAAAGATCCTGGAAGAAAATCCGACCGTGGAAGTCCTTATCGACCTTCATCGCGACGGCGTTGCGGAAGGGACGCATCTTGTTACGGAGATTAACGGAAAACCGACGGCAAAGATCATGTTTTTCAATGGACTGAGCCGGTCGCGCACGAACGGCGATATCGACTATCTGCCGAATCCGTACATACAGGATAATCTTGCGTTCTCCCTTCAGATGCAGATCGACGCCGAAAACAAATTTCCCGGTTTTGTGCGCCATATCTATCTGAAAGCCTATCGGTATAATATGCATCTTATGCCGAAATCACTGCTCATTGAGGCGGGCGCGCAGACCAACACAGTGGAGGAAATGATGAACGCCATGGAAGTGCTCGCGGAAATGCTGGACGACGTGCTTGTCGGAGAATAAGTGCCATCCTGTGTCTATCGCCGCTGCTACACAACATTCGCTGTTTTTCATGCTTGAAAACCACAAGAACTGGTGTTATATTATGTAATGGACTGTCTTGCTTTCGCGCAGGATAAAGAGAAGAACGGTAAGGAGAATGTAAATGGCAGAGAGGAATACATACGATGCGGCCAGCATATCTGTTCTGGAAGGGCTTGAAGCTGTCCGCAAGCGGCCCGGAATGTATATCGGCAGTGTCTCCACAAAGGGACTGAATCATCTGATCTACGAGATCGTGGACAATGCGGTTGACGAGCATATTGCGGGATTCTGTACGGAAATCCACGTCACACTGGAGAAGGACGGGTCGGCTACAGTGGCGGACAATGGCCGGGGCGTTCCGGTGGACATGCATGAAAAAGGTGTTTCGGCGGCACGTCTTGTATACACGACACTCCATGCCGGCGGTAAATTTGACGATTCTGCATATAAGACCAGCGGCGGTCTGCATGGCGTGGGCTCTTCTGTTGTGAACGCGCTTTCCGCGTACATGGATGTAAAGATCAGCAGGGACGGATACATTCACCACGACCGGTATGAAAGAGGCGTGCCTGTGATCGGGCTGGAAAACGGCCTGCTGCCGAAGACCGGCAAGACAAAGAAAACAGGAACGACGGTGAATTTCCTGCCGGACGACACGATCTTTGAAAAGACACGATTCCGGGCAGAGGAAGTCAAAAGCAGACTTCATGAAACAGCTTATTTAAATCCCGAACTTAAGATCATTTTCGACGACAGGCGTCCGGAAACGCCGGAGCATATCGAATATCACGAACCGGAGGGGATCATCGGGTTTATCAGGGATCTGAATAAGAAGAAAGAAGTGCTCCATGATCCGGTCTATTTCAAAGGGAGTGCAGACGGTATAGAAGTCGAGGCAGCACTTCAGTATGTCAATGAATTTCATGAGAATGTTTTCGGATTCTGTAACAATATTTATAATTCGGAGGGCGGTACTCACCTGACCGGATTTAAGACGACATTTACTACAGTCATGAACCAGTATGCGAGAGAACTTGGAATCCTTAAGGAAAAGGATGCCAACTTTACCGGCGCCGACATCAGAAACGGAATGACGGCAATCGTGTCCATCAAGCATCCGGATCCGAGATTCGAGGGACAGACAAAGACAAAGCTGGATAATCCGGACGCCGCGAAGGCAGTGAGTAAGGTGACGGGAGAAGAGATTGTCCGTTACTTTGACCGGAATCTGGACACTCTTAAAGCTGTGCTCTCCAGTGCCGAGAAAGCGGCGAAGATCCGAAAGACGGAAGAAAAGGCAAAAACAAATCTTCTCACAAAACAGAAATATTCCTTTGACAGCAACGGAAAGCTGGCAAACTGCGAGAGCCGTGATCCGAAGAAGTGCGAGATCTTCATCGTAGAGGGAGATTCCGCCGGCGGCTCGGCTAAAACAGCAAGGGACCGCAGCTTTCAGGCAATCCTTCCGATCCGGGGGAAAATCCTGAACGTAGAGAAAGCAAGTATTGACAAGATACTCGCGAACGCCGAGATCAAGACAATGATCAATGCGTTCGGGTGCGGATTTTCGGAAGGATACGGCAACGACTTTGACATCTCAAAACTCCGTTATGACAAGATCATTATCATGGCGGACGCGGACGTGGACGGAGCCCATATCTCCACGCTCCTCCTGACGCTGTTTTACCGGTTCATGCCGGAACTGATCTACGAGGGGCATGTATACATTGCCATGCCGCCGCTGTACAAAGCGATGCCGAAGAACGGGGACGAAGAATATCTCTACGATGATAAGGCGCTTGAAAAGTACAGAAAGACACATAACGGGCCATTTACGCTGCAGAGGTACAAAGGTCTGGGAGAGATGGATGCGGAACAGCTCTGGGAGACTACGCTGGATCCGGAGAAGCGGCTGCTCAGACTCGTGGAGATCGAAGATGCCAGGATGGCCTCAAGTGTGACGGAGATGCTCATGGGAACGGAGGTGCCGCCGCGGCGCGCGTTTATCTATGAGAACGCGACAGAGGCGGAACTGGATATCTGATAAAGATGTAAGGAGAATGAACATGAACAGTGAATCACAGATCATAAGAACAGAATATTCCGATCTTATGAAGAAGTCATACATAGATTATGCCATGAGCGTTATCATCGCACGCGCGCTTCCGGATGTGCGGGACGGACTCAAGCCGGTTCAGCGGCGGACACTGTATGATATGTACGAACTGGGAATACGATATGATAAACCGTACAGGAAGTGTGCCCGTATCGTGGGAGATACGATGGGTAAATATCATCCTCACGGAGACAGTTCGATCTACGAGGCTCTGGTCGTCATGGCGCAGGATTTTAAGAAGGGGCAGATCCTTGTGGACGGCCACGGAAACTTCGGGTCCATCGAGGGGGACAGCGCCGCGGCCATGCGTTACACAGAGGCGAGACTGACAAAATTCACTCAGGAAGTCTGTCTGGCGGATCTGGATAAAAATGTCATTGATTTCGGACCGAACTTTGACGAGACAGAGAAAGAACCTCTTGTGCTGCCGATGCGGGTGCCGAATCTTCTCGTAAACGGCGCTGAAGGCATCGCGGTCGGTATGGCGACCAGTATCCCGACACATAATCTCGGTGAAGTCATTGATGCTGTTAAGGCATATATGAAAAATAATGCCGTCAGCACCAAACAGCTCATGAAGTATATCAAGGGGCCTGATTTCCCCACGGGCGGTATCGTGGTAAACAAGGACGACCTTCCGAACATTTATGAGACCGGACAGGGAAAGATCAAGATCCGCGGCAAAGTGGAAGTCGAGGACTTGAAAGGCGGCAAAAAGCAGCTCGTGATCAGCGAGATCCCTTATACGATGATCGGAACCGGGATCAGCAAGTTCTTAAACGACGTGGCAAATCTGGTGGAAACAAAAAAAACAACTGACATCGTGGACATTTCGAACCAGTCTTCAAAAGAAGGGATTCGCATTGTTCTGGAACTGAAAAAAGGCGCGGATGCAGAGAACCTGAAAAATATGCTCTACAAGAAGACCCGCCTTGAGGATACGTTCGGCGTAAACATGCTCGCCGTGGCGGACGGACGTCCGGAGACACTGGGGCTTAAGAAGATCATTGAGCACCATGTGGACTTCCAGTTTGAGCTTGCTACCCGAAAATATCAGACGCTCCTTGCCAAAGAGAAGGAGAAGAGCGAAGTGCAGGAAGGCCTGATCAAAGCATGTGATGTGATCGACCTGATTATTGAGATCCTGCGCGGAAGTAAATCGGTAAAAGACGCAAGGGCATGTCTTGTCAACGGCATTACGGACAATATTAAGTTCAAATCCGGCATCTCCAAGAAGATGGCGGCTATGCTGCGTTTCACCGAGCGGCAGGCCACGGCGATACTGGAGATGCGCCTTTACCGCCTGATCGGTCTGGAGATCGAAGCTCTCAGGGCCGAGCATGAACAGACATTAAAAAATATCGCGCGCTTTGAGGATATCCTGAACAACTACGACTCTATGGCGGGCGTGATCATGGAAGAACTGGACAGATTTAAGAAAGAATATGCCCGCAAACGCCGTACAGTTATCGAGAATGCGGAAGAAGCGGTGTATGAGGAGAAGAAGATAGAGGAACAGGAAGTCGTTTTCCTGATGGACCGCTTCGGGTACGCCAGAACGGTGGATATATCTGTTTACGAGAGGAACAAAGAGGCTGCCGACAGTGAGAACAAATATGCAGTACACTGTATGAATACAGGAAAGCTCTGCATTTTTACCGATACAGGAAGGATGCATCAGGTCAAAGTGCAGGATGTGCCATACGGAAGATTCCGCGACAAAGGAACTCCCATCGATAATATCAGCAATTATTCTACCGGCGATGAAGAAATCGTTATGGTATGCGACGCGGAGCAGATGAGATACGCCTATCTGCTGTTTGCGACAGCGCAGGGGATGATCAAAAAAGTTGAGGGCACAGAGTTTCAGGTGTCCAAGCGTACGACCATGGCTACGAAGCTGCAGGAGGGGGATTCTCTTATTTCGGTAAAGGTAGTTAACGACAGCCAGCATACAGTTCTTCAGACAAGGAACGGTTACTTCTTAAGGTTCCCCGCCGCCGATATCCCCGTGAAGAGGAAAACCGCCGTCGGTGTGCGCGGGATCCGGCTGCAGAAGAAAGATGAGCTGGAGAACGTATATCTTTTTGAAGAAGGGACAGAGACAAAGATACGTTATAATGAAAAAGAAGTGGCGCTGAACCGCCTGAAACATGCAAAACGCGATGGAACAGGTACCAAATACAGGGGATAATGTTATTTTTTTCAATTCAGCCCTTGCAATCTGCGAAAAGCGGTGGTATACTATCCAACAGTTACATAAGGAACCTGGCAGAAGAGTGAACTTTTGTTCACTCTTCTTTGTTGGTAAGGAGGAATTACAGCGTGTCGAGAAGAGAAGAATACGAACAGAAGACAGAAAAGCTTCTGGAACCGGTCGTTTCGGAGTTCGGATTTGAACTGGTAGATGTGGAATATGTCAAAGAAGGAGGTACATGGTACCTGCGGGCATATATAGACAAACCCGGCGGGATCACCGTGGATGACTGTGAGTCGGTCAGCAGAAGATTTTCGGATATTCTGGATGAAAAGGATTACATTGAGGATTCCTATGTGTTTGAGGTGAGTTCACCCGGACTCGGACGCCCTTTGAAAAAGGAAAAGGATTTTGCCCGGAGCATTGGGGAGGAAGTCGAGATCCGGACATATCGGGCTATCGGCCGCCAGAAGGAATTTACCGGAATCCTTAAGAAATATGATGATGACACAGTTACGATCGCATATGAGGATGATACAGAACAGACATTTGAGAGGGCTGAAATCGCCCTGATCCGTCTGGCTTTGGATTTTTAATTATTTTAGGAGGAAACGTAAAAATGAACACAGAGTTAATGGAAGCATTGACAATCCTTGAAAAAGAGAAGAACATCAGCAAAGACGTCATGATGGACGCGATCGAGAATTCGCTGATCAGCGCGTGCAAGAATCACTTCGGAACAGCAGAGAATATTAAGGTGATCATGGATCGAGAGACATGCGACTACGCGGTGTACGCGGAAAAGAAAGTGGTAGAGGAAGTGGAAAATCCGGCATTGGAGATCAGCCCGGAAGATGCGGAAAAGATCGATTCCGCGCTTCAGGTCGGCGACGTGGCTCAGATTCCGGTCCGGTCCAAAGAATTCGGGCGTATCGCAACCCAGAATGCCAAGAACCTGATCCTGCAGAAGATCAGGGAAGAAGAAAGAAAAGTAGTATTTGACCAGTATTTCGAGAAAGAGAAGGATATCGTCACCGGTATCGTCCAGCGCTACGTAGGCAGGAACATCAGCATCAACCTCGGCAGGGCCGATGCCATGCTGACAGAAAATGAACAGGTCAAAGGAGAGATGTTCAAGCCGACAGACCGTATCAAACTTTATGTGGTCGAAGTCAAGAATACACCGCGGGGACCGAAAATCCTTGTCTCCCGCACGCATCCGGAACTTGTGAAACGTCTTTTCGAAGCCGAGGTTGCGGAAATCAGGGACGGGACAGTCGAAATCAAGAGCATCGCGCGCGAGGCCGGGTCACGTACAAAGATGGCAGTGTGGTCCAATGAGCCGAACGTGGATCCGGTAGGGGCCTGCGTCGGCATGAACGGAGCGAGGGTCAATGCGGTAGTCCGGGAACTCCGCGGAGAGAAGATCGATATCATCAATTGGGATGATAACCCGGCTCTTCTGATCGAGAATGCATTGAGTCCGGCCAAAGTGATCTCTGTCATGGCTGACCCTGAGGAAAAAGTGGCCAATGTGATCGTGCCCGACTACCAGCTTTCACTGGCAATAGGAAAAGAAGGACAGAACGCGCGCCTTGCCGCAAGACTGACAGGATACAAGATCGATATCAAGAGTGAGACTCAGGCTATCGAGGCCGGAGATCTTCCGGAAAATTATATGGAACAGATGGGGCTTATGAGCGAAGAAGGTTATACCGGAGATTACGACGATGAGTATGATGACGGCGGCTATGACGACTACAATGATGCTGTTTACGACGAAGCCGGCGGTTATGAAGTCAACTACGATGATCATAGCGCGGAAGAACCGGAGGAAATTGAGTTTATCGAGACGGATAAGTAGCAGAAAACATTCTGAAGGAGTGATTATTTGGCTGTAAAGAAGAAAATCCCAATGAGAAAATGTGTGGGATGCGGTGAGATGAAACCTAAAAAAGAACTGATGCGTATACTGAGGACAGAGACCGGCGGGTTTGTCGTTGACGCGGCGGGAAAGAAAAACGGCAGAGGAGCATATATCTGCCGATCGGCGGACTGTTTCAGGAATGCCGTGAAATCGAGGGGGCTGGAGCGTTCATTCAAACAGGTCATCCCGCAGGAAGTATATGACAGGCTGGAAAAGGAGATGGACGAGATTGAAAAAGAAGGATAAAGTCCTGTCTCTGATCGGACTTGCGGTGAAAGCGGGAAGATGTAAGAGCGGTGAGATGATGACCGAGAATGAGGCGAAGGCAGGACGCGCCAGACTTGTTATCATAGCATCGGACGCATCAGAGAACACAAAGAAGAAATTTCGGGATATGTGTAAATTTTACAAAGTTCCAATTTATATTTACGGAGATAAAGATACCTTAGGGCATGCAATGGGAAAAGAATTCCGTGCATCTCTGGCGATATTGGACGAAGGATTTGCAGACGGGATTCAGAGAGAGCTTAAAGACCGAGAGGATATTGCATAAAGGAGGTAGTTGATATGACTAAAATGAGGGTACATGAACTGGCCAAAGAGCTGGGTATGGACAATAAAGAACTCGCAGATATTCTTCAGAAGAAAAACGTGGAGATCAAGAATCATATGAGCACGATCGAGGACAATGTGGCTGAAGAAATCAGGAGAGAGGCTGCCGCAGGAGGAGCAAAGAGCCCTTCAGGCGGAGAAAGGACAGATGCGAAAGAAGCCGCAGCGCCGAAGAAGAAAAATCTGGCGTTTGTGATCCGCCCGCAGAATTCCAGAAACAGCAGCAGAATCCAGGGAAACCGACCGGCACGGCGCCCGGCGCGTCAGGGCCAGCAGGAGAACCGTCCGGCGCAGGGAGTACGTCCGGCAGGAGAGAAGGCAGGACGTCAGGAACGT
>CAZJRY010000001.1:0-9358 GCA_964548625.1 uncultured Mediterraneibacter sp. | reverse complement strand
CCGTCCGGCGCAGGGAGTACGTCCGGCAGGAGAGAAGGCAGGACGTCAGGAACGTCCGGCACACGGCAGCCCGCGCCCGGTTTCTGAAAACAGACCGGCTCGGGAGACAAGAACAGCAGCGGGACACCCGGTCCAGACGGGACGTCCGGTTCAGCCCGGACGTCCCGCGGCGGATGACGCAAAGCAGGTATCGGAAAGACAGGCGCATACAGACCGTCCGCCGCGTACTGCGCGCGGAAACCGCCCGGATGACGGGAGAAACGGCAGAAATGTTTCCGAACGTCCCGCAGGCAGCGAGAGACAGGGCAGCGACCGTTCCGCAAGGGGGGACAGAAATCAGAACAGACGTTCCTCCGGCGGAAACGGGCGTCAGGGCCGCCAGGAAAGAGGCGTCCGCGACCAGAGATCCGGCGGTCAGGGCGCACGGTCCGACAGAAGAGATTCCCGCAGGGATGAGATCGTCGCTCCTGCTCCCGGAATAGAGCAGCAGAAGAGTCAGCGGAATAAAGCGAAGAATAAAGAACGCGACAACAAGAAGAAAGAATACAGAGACGAAGCTTTTGAGGGTAAAGGAAGAAAAGGAAGAAAGCAGAAACAGGTGACTGAGGCGAAGAAACCGCAGCCGAAAGAGGAGAAGAAGGAAGAGAAGATCAAACAGATCGTGATCCCGGAGGTCCTTACGATAAAAGAACTCGCTGATAAGATGAAAGTAGTTCCGTCCGTGATCGTCAAGAAGCTGTTCCTGCAGGGAAAAGCAGTTACGGTAAATCAGGAGATCGACTACGAGACGGCCGAGGAAATCGCGCTTGATTTCGACGTGCTCTGCGAAAAAGAGGAAGTTGTCGATGTGATCGAGGAACTTCTTAAAGAAGACGAAGAAGATGAAAGCCAGATGGTAAAACGTCCGCCTGTCGTCTGCGTCATGGGGCATGTCGACCATGGTAAAACTTCGCTTCTCGACGCAATTCGCCACACTAATGTGACGGACCGTGAGGCAGGAGGGATCACGCAGCATATCGGAGCGTATGTGGTGGAGGTCAACGGTGAGAAGATCACCTTCCTTGACACACCCGGACACGAAGCGTTTACCGCCATGCGAATGAGAGGCGCGAGCTCAACAGATATTGCGATCCTTGTAGTGGCGGCGGATGACGGTGTTATGCCGCAGACAATAGAAGCGATCAACCATGCAAAAGCGGCGGGGGTTGAAATCATTGTTGCGATCAACAAGATCGATAAACCGGGAGCTAATGTAGATCGCGTGAAACAGGAACTGACAGAATATGAACTCATTCCCGAAGACTGGGGCGGCAGCACGGTGTTCGTACCGGTATCTGCCCACACAAAAGAAGGGATACCGGAACTGCTGGAGATGATCCTTCTTACTGCCGAAGTAATGGAACTGAAAGCAAATCCGAACCGCGCCGCAAGAGGTCTGGTGATCGAGGCAGAGCTTGACAAAGGCAAAGGTTCCGTGGCAACGGTTCTCGTGCAGAAAGGAACTCTTCATGTGGGGGATTCCATTGCGGCGGGAAGCGCTCACGGCCGTGTGCGCGCCATGATGGACGACAAGGGAAGACGTGTCAGGGAAGCGGGGCCGTCCTGTCCCGTAGAGATTCTCGGGCTGAATGAAGTGCCGAACGCCGGAGAGGTATTTGTCGGCTGCGAATCCGAGAAAGAGGCAAGAAGCTTCGCCGAAACGTTTATTGCGCAGAATAAGGTCAAACTTCTTGAAGAGACAAAATCAAGAATGTCTCTTGACGATTTGTTCACCCGGATTCAGGAAGGCAATCTGAAGGAGCTTGATATTGTTGTAAAAGCGGATGTACAGGGTTCCGTGGAGGCGCTGAAACAGAGCCTGCTGAAACTTTCCAATGATGAAGTGGTGATCAAGGTTATCCATGGAGGCGTAGGCGCTATCAGTGAATCAGATGTGATCCTTGCTTCGGCCTCCAATGCGATCATCATCGGATTTAATGTGCGCCCGGACGCGACAGCGAAAGATATTGCCGAGCGCGAAGGCGTTGACATCAGGCTGTACAGAGTCATTTACAATGCGATCGAAGATGTGGAGGCCGCCATGAAAGGCATGCTCGACCCGGTATTTGAGGAGAAAGTCCTCGGCCATGCAGAAGTGCGGCAGACATTCAAGGCGTCAGGCGTCGGAACGATCGCGGGAGCCTATGTACAGGACGGCATCTTTGAGAGAAATTGTTCCGTGCGTCTGATCCGCGACGGTATCGTGATCTTTGACGGTCCGCTTGCTTCTCTCAAGAGATTCAAGGATGATGTCAAGGAAGTAAGAGCCGGCTATGAATGCGGTTTTGTATTTGAAAATCATAATGATATCAAAGAAGGAGACAGTGTAGAAGCATATAAGATGGTGGAGACAGAAAGAAAATAAACAGTTTTTTATAGAAGGAGCGGCAATGAAAAAAAACAGTATTAAAAACACACGCATAAACGCTGAGGTCCGGCGGGAACTGAGCAATATCATCCGCGGCGGGATCAAAGACCCGAGAGTGGCGCCGATGACTTCCGTAGCAGCCGTGGAAGTTGCTCCGGATTTAAAGACATGTAAGGCATATATCAGTGTCCTTGGAGATAAAAAAGCCCAGGAGGACACGATCCGAGGCCTGCAGAGCGCGGAAGGCTATATCCGCCGTGAGCTGGCACATACGATCAATATGCGAAACACCCCGGAGATCCGGTTCATCGTGGACCAGTCTATCGAATACGGCGTGAATATCAGCAGAAAGATAGATGAAGTAACCAGAGATTTGGATAATGGAGTTGAGTGACGGCATGAAAATTGTATTAAGTGATATTCTGAAAGGAAAGAAAAGAGTTGCTCTGGGCGGCCATGTCCGCCCGGACGGCGACTGTGTGGGATCTTGTATGGGACTGTATCATTATATCAGAGAACAGTATCCTGAGATCGTGACGGATGTATTTCTTGAGGAAGTTCCGGAAGCATACCGCATGATCAAAGACACGGACAAGGTGAAAACACAGATCACAGACGGTGATGCATACGATCTGTTTATATGTCTGGACTGCGGCGACATGCAGAGGCTTGGATTTTCGATATCTCTGTTTGAAAACGCAAAAGAGACCTTATGTGTTGATCATCATATCAGTAATGACGCGTTTGCGGACAATAATTATGTGGTGCCCGATGCCAGTTCTACATCGGAGCTTATATACACACTGCTGGATCCGGAGAAGATAAGCCGCGCGTCAGCGGAAGCTCTCTATATGGGAATTGCGCATGATACAGGGGTGTTCCGGTATTCCTGCACTTCTCCCGAGACGATGGAGATTGCGGCGGCTCTGATGCGCAAAGGGATTGACCACAGTGAGATCATTGATAAGACCTATTTCGAAAAGACATACATACAGAACCAGATCCTCGGACGCGCTCTGCTTGAGAGCATGCTCATCATGGATAAAAAATGTATTGTGTCCGTGATCCGGAAGAAATCCATGCAGTTCTTCCTTGCAAAACCGTCTGACCTTGAAGGGATCGTAAGCCAGCTGCGTCAGACAAAGGGTGTGGAAGTCGCGCTATTTCTCCATGAGATAAGCCAGCAGAAGTTCAAGGTAAGCCTGCGCTCAAAAGGAAAAGTAGATGTGAGCTCGATCGCGAAGTATTTCGGCGGCGGCGGGCATGTCCGGGCAGCCGGTGTGACTATGGAGGGCTCAAGCCATGATGTGATCAATAATATAACAGCGCAGATCGCACTCCAGCTCAAATGCGTGGAACAGGACAAAAAACAATGATAAACGGAATCCTGAATATATACAAGGAAAAAGGTTATACTTCCCATGATGTCGTTGCCCGTCTGAGGGGAATCGTGGGACAGAAAAAAATCGGGCATACGGGCACCCTTGATCCGGAGGCGGAGGGGGTGCTCCCTGTCTGTCTTGGACGCGCGACCAGAGTCTGTGACATGCTTACAGACAAGGACAAGGTATACGAGACGGTCCTGCTGCTTGGAAAAGTGACGGATACTCAGGATATTACAGGCAGAGTACTTCTGAGCCGTTCTCCGGATGATCCGGAACTGCCGAGCGGAGCAGTCACGGCGCAGAAAGCAGAAGATTGTATACGAGGATTCATCGGCGGATATGACCAGATCCCGCCGATGTATTCTGCAGTGAAAGTCAACGGAAAAAAACTCTATGAGCTGGCGAGAGAAGGCAGAACGGTAGAGAGAAAAAGCCGCAGAGTCATGATCTATGATATCCGGATCAGAGACATCAGTCTGCCGCGCGTCCGCATGGAAGTTGAATGCTCGAAAGGAACCTATATACGTACTCTGTGTCATGATATCGGAGAAAAGCTCGGGTGCGGCGGATGCATGGAGAAACTGCTCCGTACCCGTGTGGGACAGTTCCCGCTGGCCCAGAGCCGGAAGCTTGATGAGGTGGAAAGGCTGGCGAAGGAAGGCAGACTGTCTGAAATACTCATTCCGGCGGACCGCCTGTTCCATGATCTGGATAAACTGTGCCTGAGAAAGCGGTATGATCTGTCCGGATATAACGGAAATCCGCTTGAACGCCGCCATTTTATGTCAGCAGCTATCTCTGCATTGCCTGAACAGCCGGAGAACATGCGGTTTCGCATATATGACAGTATGGGGAACTTTATCGGAATTTATTATTACGACAGAAAGAAGGACAGGTTCTGTCCTGAAAAGATGTTTTTTGATCCGGAACAGATCCGACAGGATCAAAAGAAGGATTAAGCGGGAGCATTATACGGGAAAATCCGGTGATAATAAGAGAAGAGGATTGATATGAGGTACATTACAGAAATCGGATCCTATAATGGCTGTAAAAAAACAGCAGTCACACTCGGAAAATTTGACGGTCTCCACATGGGACACCAGAAGCTGGTCAATAAGATCAGATCCTACGCGTCCGACAGATGTGAAAGCGTGGTCTGCGCGTTTGATATGCACAGAGAAGCTCTCATGACACAGAGAGAGAAGAGAGAGTACCTTGAAAACAGGGTTGACTGGCTGATCAGTCAGCCGTTCACGGAAGAAATCCGGGAGATGGAGGCTGAAACATTCATTGAGTCGGTTTTATATAAAACACTGAAGGCGGCTCATCTTGTAGTGGGGACAGATTTTAACTTCGGCTGCGGGAAACGCGGCAATGCCCGTATGCTTCTTGAATATGCTGAAAAATACGGATATTCGGTGGATGTGATCGAAAAAGAACGCTATCTGGGAACAGTTATCAGCAGCACTTATATCAAAGATGCGCTTGCCCGGGGGGATGTAAAGCTGGCGGAACGCCTGCTCGGATATCCTTACGGGCTGACCGGGATCGTGCGGCACGGAAAACAGCTGGGACGTACGCTGGGATTTCCGACGATGAATATCGAACCGGAGAGAAATAAGATCCTTCCCCGGTTCGGCGTGTATGCCTGCAGGGTGAGGATTGACGGGAAGTGGTACAACGCTGTAGGCAATGTCGGTATTAAACCTACCGTAACAGATGAGCGGCGCCGGCTTCTGGAAGTGTTCGTTTACGGATATGAGGGGAACGCATATGGAAAAGAGATTACAGCGCAGTTCTGTGATTTTGAAAGACCGGAGATGAAGTTCGGATCTGTGGAAGAACTCAAAGAAAACGTAATGCGGGATATGCGTTACGGGGAGAGATATTTTGCCGATAACAGCGCAGTCCCCAGGGACTGCACGGAGGCCGCGGAAATTCAAGTATAAAATATCTTTACATTTCCCGGGACGTATGCTATACTATGCAAGGTTTAAGCCTATGTTCGGTAATCGGATCACTCCGGCCATTACTTAATATCAGGCGTTTATCAAAGTTTTTTAAGGAGGAAATGAAAATGATCGCAAAAGAGAAGAAGCAGGCAATCATCAAAGAGTATGGAAGAACAGAAGGTGACACAGGTTCACCGGAAGTACAGGTGGCTATCTTGACAGCAAGGATCAACGAGCTGACGGAGCATTTCAAGGCTAACCCGAAGGATCACCACTCAAGAAGGGGACTTCTTAAGATGGTAGGTCAGAGAAGAGGACTTCTTGCTTATTTAAAGAAGATCGACATTGAAAGATACCGTTCACTGATCGAAAGACTCGGACTCAGAAAATAATCGGGCGTTGATGAGAAAAACAGCTGGGCAGAGAAATCTGCCCAGTTTCTTTGTTTTGGCAATTTGTTTTATGATTTTTGATATGATCAGAATTTATGGAGGATATTTCATGGCGTTAAAATTGATAAAAGGAAGTTACGAATATAAGGAACAGATTATTGATATGCTCAAAGAATGGAAAGAATATAATGATACTCATGATACAAATCATTCGCCAGGGGCCATTTTTAAAAACAGTTTCGATGATTTTGATGATTATTTAAGTAATTTAGACACAGACGAGCCTAAGGACGGATTAGTTCCTGATACTACTTTCTTTTGTATAGACGAACAGCGAAATATAGTTGTGGGGGCTGTGAATATCAGGCACTATTTAAACGAGTATCTGCTGTTACATGGAGGCCATATTGGCGATGGAATAAGGCCGTCCGAGAGAAGAAAAGGCTATGCTACTCAAATGATTGGACTTGCCTTGGAAGAATGTAAAAAATTCGGAATCAAAAAAGTATTGATGGTATGTGATAAAGATAATATCGGCTCAATGAAATCTATTATAAAAAACGGCGGCATATTAGAAAATGAATTGAATGAGAATGGGAAAATTGAACAGCGCTATTGGATTGACTTGTCTTAAATTGAAATTTCCTTTCCTCATAGCCGTATTTCCCGTATTCCTCATGGAGAAAATATTTCTCTTTGAGGTGCATGACGCTCTGTATCACGGTCAATGCGTCCGTAGTGGGGAAACGCATCCTGAAATAGTCAATAAGCAGGAACAGACGGAGCTGCCGCCCAAACCTGTACTCAATCTGGATATGGCGGAGTTTCACACTCACTATGTTAATTCTCTAATTCAGTTAATAACTTTATGCCTAACACGGTTGCGGAGACTCTATAATTTGGTGAAAGGTTTGATAATATCACAACCGCTGTTCCCAATTCAACATTAAAACCGAGATAACTGTTATAATCTCCCGTAGCTCCGTTGTGCCATATAATACCGTTCTCGCTATCAATAATCCAAGACATTCCGATCTCGTCCACACGAATGTTCAAAGCCTTGTTTGAGTCGGGAGTTGCATTGAGTGTTTTAAGGCTCTTATGGGTCTCTGTAAAATAGGGATTATCTTCAAACTGCATTTGTGCGTAAGAAAGCATATCTGTTATGTTCGATGTAATAGCTCCCGCCGATAAATAAGCGTCCTCATATTTCCAATCCCAATAGTTTCCGAGGTCTACGTCCTTTTCGGAAATCTTCGTGTTTTTCAGTCCTAACTCGTTTTGTGCAAAGTCATTTACTAACATTGTGTAGTCGGTATCATATACTGTTTCAAGCACAAGCCCTAAAACCGCATAACCAAAGTTGGAATAGTTGAAGTTGTAACTCTCCTTATCCATATTCAACTTGCTTGCTTTGTCAAGTACCATTTTCTTTGTAATACCGTAAAGATCGTTTCTGCCGACAAGGAAATTCATAATCATCGGAGCTTCAAAATAATATCCCTTATATCCCGATGTATGTGTTAAAAGTTCCTTGATCGTGGGATATTCGTTGCCTTCAGGGAGAGACAAATAGTTATCTATTGTGCTTTCAAGGTCGATCTTACCCTCGCTGATCGCCTTGTTTATCAAAGCGGCGGTAAAGGTTTTTGTGATAGAGCCTATCTCGTATGTGTGTAACTCGATGGGGAGTTCTTTGCCGTTATTTCCGTACACCTTATAGGAAACCTGCCCGTCTTTTATAATTCCAACGGTTATAACTGCATCGGGGTTATTCTTTGTTGTATATTCAAGAGCTTCACTAAAGGTAAGCTCCGGCAGTTTATTCATTTGTTTATTTCCGTAAGCCATAAATCCTCCACATCCCAAAGCAACGCAAAGCACGATTGAGACTGTCATTATAATCGTTTTCTTTTTTGAGTAGGTCTTATCGAAGATAAAATATCTTCCTGTTTTTCTTTTGTACTCGGTGTATGTATCTCCGAACGTTGCGGTCAAGAAATTTTCTTCTTGCAAAATCTGCAAGTGCAGCATTACCACCGCATAAAGCACAAATATCAAATGCAGATAATTAAAAAATGCAATCAGCATACCGATATACATCAAGTCGAAGCCGAGGAAAGCGGGGTTACGGCTGATACGGTATATTCCATTTGTTACAAGCTCGGTTTTATCCTTTTCGGGTATGCCTGCTCGCCGGCTGTCCCTCATTGTTACCATAGCTACGATAAAGGCACTCACGCCAAGAGCCGCAACGCCTATGTCTGTCCAAGCATAAGAGGATTTCCACATACGGAAATTCATTATAATACTGACCATCTCAACAACCACAATAGAGTATGTTGCTATCTTCATCAATATCTCGATCACAAGCACCTTTCCGGGCTTGCTGCCTATGCCAATCTGATCGGTTTTTACACCCTTGCGGCGTTGCAAGATCATTTTTGTAAAGTATGCGATATAAAATACCGCAATCACGGCAAACGCCGCTATTTGTATAGGTTTCATTTTATTTCCGCTCCTTCTAAAATTTCTTTATATCATATAATTGTGACTTTTTCTACCTATTTTGGGGTCAAACAATATGACGATAGTCATATTTTCGCTTATTCCACCTTGCAAGCGTGGACATTTAGGGGCTGAAAAAGCTTATTTTAAGCCGTTTTTAGAGCATATAGCTTGAGGGGCTGTCGGGAAAGCGGATGATTGCCCGCAGCGTTCCGGCTCCTGTCAATCATCACAGGGGAAGCTACACTTCCCCTGCGCTGGCTGCCGCCAGCTACCCCTTTTTGGGCTTGCCGCCCGGGAACACCTTACGCTGCAGGCTGTTCCCGGTCAGAAAGTTTACAATGTCCAGCTATACTTGTTTAGATGGATGTAGTATAATGAAAATCGCTACAAATCAGAAAAATACGGACTAAACCATATAGAAACTACCGGTCGAGCCATCTAAACTGGCAGTCGGTTGAGTATAGAATGGAGGGAATGGTATTATGCAATCATCAAATCAAAGGAGCGAAAGCACAATGAAAAAACAAACTTTTGGAAGTATGATTGCAATGTTGCGTAAAGAGCATGGAATGACACAACTTGAACTTGCTGAAAAAATGGGCGTCACAGATAAAGCTGTTTCAAAATGGGAACGGGATTTATCTTTTCCAGATGTGAATTCAATTCCAAAACTTGCTGAGATTTTTAATGTGTCTGTTGATGAGCTTATGC